>JAATGE010000511.1 GCA_015654825.1 Rhodospirillales bacterium | reverse complement strand
TCGCCGACCAGGGGCTCCGCCCCCTGGACCCCCGACGGCGTGCCGCCGCCTGCGTTAGCGCTGCGCGGCGGGAATCTTCTGCGTGGTCATAGCGGGCTGCAGGCGCCGTAAATTGGCTCAGTATCAGTGCCAACATCGGAATAAATAAAATTGGGGTCTGGGGACTTGTCCCCAGCGGGTCCAGGGCAGAGCCCTGGGCTTCCTTCGCGTCAACTTCAGACTATCATGCTCTAGTTGAGCCGAAACACAATCGGCAGCTTAACCGTAACGACCTCCGGGGCTGAGCCCGGCGGCGGCGGCAGCGGATCCGCGCGATAGATCAGCGCAACCGCCTCGGCGTCGAGGGACGCGAAGCCACTGCCGGTCGCCAACCGCGCGCGCAGCACGTGGCCGCTTCGGTCGAGGGTGAATTCGACATAGGCGATGCCTTCTTCCCGCCCGAGCCTGGCGGCGGGCGGGTAGCGGCGCGCGCGTGCCAGGCAGCGCAGCAATTCCGCCTGCCACGCGGGTGTCGCGACGGGCGGCGTCGCCGCGTGCGGCGGCGCGGCCACGGCGGGTGTGGCCTGGCGGGCGGGCGTTGCTTCGGCTTTTGCGGTTAGCGGTGCGGCGGCCGCGCGAATGGCTATGGGCAGGACCACAATGTTCGGTGAGGCCAGCACCGCTTGTTGCGGCAGCGGCAGCACCGGTTGCGCAACGGGTGGCGGGTCATCGACCGGGCGAGCCTGTTGTGGCAGCAGTACGACCACCGTCGAGGACACCGCCATCGGTGGCGAGCGCGATTGCCATGGCGGTGCCACGATCAAATATAGAACAGCAACATGCAAGGCGAGCACCGAAGCGGCGCAGGCAACATGCCGCGTCGGTGCCGGCGTACCCGCGCGTGATCGGCCCGCTTCGAAGGCGCGCGCGGCGCAGATCGTGCCGTGGCTGGGTAGCCTGGCCAGCAACCCAATCGCCTCAGCGGCCAAGCGCGAGCGTTATGCCGAGCTTGGCGGTCAGGCCGGGCGTCGGATCGGTCGCCAGTGCATCGAGAAAATATTGCCGGTTGGTGACGTTATCGATGGACGCGAAGAAACGCAGTTCGGGGCGCAGTGCGAACGAGCCGAACAGGTCAAACACCGCGTAGCCCGGCACCGAGATGGGCACGCCGGTTTCCGCGGATGCCTGGCCAACGGTTGCGGTAGCGGCCCGCATGCGCGCGCCCAGCGTCAGCCGCTGATCGAGCAGGGTCAGGCCCAGGGTCGCGTCGAACACCGAACGCGGCGGCGCGGTCAGTACGGCGTTAAACCCGGTATAGTCGGGCCGCGGCAGCGCGGTTTGCACATTGGTGTAGGCGATATTGGCGAACACCAGGCGGCTCTTGTAGGCCGCCTGCAATTCGGCGCCGCGCGTGACGGTATGGCCCGGAGCATTCTGATAGAAGAACGCTTCGACCGGGATCGGAATGGGCGAGGCCGGGTCGGGCGGGCCGACCACCAGCGTCTGAGTGATATAGCCGCTGATGCGAGTGTAGAAATAATCGGCCGCGAGCGTGACGCGGTCGGCGGGTACCAGAACGCCGTGGCGATCGAGCTTCAGGCCGGCCTCCCAGCCCTGCGTGCGTTCCGGCGAAAGGTTCGGGTTCGGCACGAAACGCAAAAAATCGAGGCCGGGGTGAGCGCCGGAGAACAACGTTTCGGTAATCGCCGGTGGACGGAACCCCAGGCCGTAATTGCCGTAGATCGAAAGCCCGTGCATGAGCGCCGCGGCAAGCGTCACCTTGGGGCTAAAGCCGTCGGCCGATCGGTTGACGTTGAAAGGCCCCACGGCAACGCCGGTGACACCCGGGGTGAGATTGGTGCCGCTACCGTTCAGCTCGTAATGATCGTAGCGGAGATTGCCGGTGAGCTGAAAGATGTTCCAGGTCAGCTGGCCTTGCGTGTAGAGACTGCCGAGGCTGCGCGTTCCGCTCGGCGTTTCACCGGCGTCGCCGGTCTGGTCCGTGGTGCTGACCGCGTCGTGAACATATTCGCCGCCGAACAGAACGGTGGCGGGCAGCGGGCCGACATCGAAACGCGCGGTGTTGTCGGCCGAGCCGCCGAGCGTCGTGAGGCCGACATGGGTCGTGTCGGCGGGCGCCAGCGTGACCGCCTGGAACGACGGCACCTGGTCGATCAGGTTGGTATCGACATAGTAGAAATTCGCGTGCAGATCGACCAGCTGCAGCGCGGCCGGGGTGTAGCGGTATTCCGCGTTGACGGTTTTAGAGTCGATATCGTCATGGGTTTCCACGCCGTCGGCGTCGCTGCCGAAATTGTTATGGTAGAAGATCGCGCCGAGCCGCAGCACCTGGTCGGCGCCGGGCACCGCGTCCAGCTTGATCAGGCCGGATTTCAGCCGCTGGTAGCTCGCCGGCACGGTGTCGCCGTTGCCGTCCTCGTAATCGCCGGAATTGCGCAGGCTGAAGGCGGCGACTCCATCCAGCGCCGGTGAGAAGCGCCAGCCCGCGGCAACCATTCCCGACCCATCATAGTGGTTGGTGCCATACATGTCGGTGGTGAGCAGGCCCATGGTCTGGCCGGGCTTCAGCACATCGTCGATCCCGATCGTGTGCAGATCAACCACGCCGCCGATCGCCCCGGCGCCGCCGGCGCCGCCCGCGGTGCCGCGTGTGACATCGATGCCGGAGAGCAGGGCGGGGTCGATATAGACGCTGCTGTTGGCGCCGTGGCCGCTGAACTGGAAATCCTGCCGCGCGCCGTCGATCATGACATTGACGCGACCGAAATCCTGCAGGCCGCGCACCGAAATCGCCAGGCCGGGCGAGCCGTCATTCTGCATGTAGACGCCGGCCAGGCCGGTCAGGATGTCGTACGGTTCGGTCGCCGGCACCAGGCTGAGATCCGCCGCGGTCTTGGTCTGCGTTGCGGCCGGCACCGGGGCGTTGGCTTCGACATCGAGCGGGCCGAGCTCTACCGCGGCAGGCGGTTCGGCCGCGCCGGTCGCATGTGCGGCGCCGCCGAGCGCCAGAAGCAGGCCACCCGAGGCTCGGAGGGCGAATCGGAAAACGGGCATGGCGGCGGTCCTGCGTGCTGTGATGGCGGACCCTTATCTGCAAATGCGACCCATTCGCAATAGGCTTGCGAATGAGAGTGAGTTGCACTAAGAAACCCAGACACAGCCCGTGGGCCCAAACCGATGCACACGTCCCCAGCCCACCCATCGCCGTTCGCCCGACGCCTGAAAAGGCGCTCCATGCTGCTGGCACTTGGCGCGGCGGCCGCGGTGCGGCCGGCGCTCGCGGCGCAGGTGAAAGATGCAAGGGGCCGCGCCGTGGCGGTCGCGAGCCTGTCGCGCCTGGTGTGCATCGGCGGCGCGATCACCGAGATCGTCTACGCGCTTGGGCTGCAGGACCACGTGGTGGCGGTGGATTCCACCAGCGAGTTCCCGCCCGACGCGCTGCGGACGAAGCGCAATATCGGCTACATGCGCAGCCTGTCGCCGGAAGGCGTGCTGTCGGTATCGCCGAGCCTGCTGCTGGTCATCGAAGGCGCCGGTCCGCCGGAGGCGCTGGACGTACTGACCGCGTCTTCCGTCCCATTGCTGTTCGTGGACGGCACCGCGTCCCGCGAACGGGTCACCGGCCGGGTGCGGTTTCTCGCCGGCGTGCTCGGCGCGCCAGCGCAGGGCGATGCACTATGCGCCTCGATCGACGCGGGTTTCGCGCGGCTGGACCAATGGCGCGCCGCGCATGCGGGCGGGCAGCGTGTGCTGTTCGTGCTCTCCGCCCGCGCCGGGCGCCTGACCGTCGCCGGCACCGGCACGGCCGCCGACGCGATCATCGGCCTGGCCGGCGGCGTGAATGCGGCGGCGTCGCTGCATGGCTACCGGCCGCTGGACGACGAGGCCGTTACGGCCCTGGCACCCGATATAGTCCTCACCATGGACCATGCGGGACCGCCACCCGACCCGTCGGCATTGGGCGGCCCCGGGCTGCGCGCGACGCCGGCCGGGCGCCACAACAATTTCATCCACATGGACGGCCCGCTGCTGCTCGGCTTCGGGCCGCGCGCGCCGGCCGCGGCGCTGGAACTGGCGCAGCGCCTGGCCGACGCGGTCAAGGCGTGAGCTTCCTCGCCGCCATTCTGCCGCGCCCGGCCGGTGGCGTGCTGGCGCCGCTGGTGGTGCTGCTGGCCTGCGCGATCCTGGCGGCCCTGAACGCAGGCGCGACGGGTGTAGGACCTGCCGACCTGGCGCGATTGCTCTCAGCGGCACTGTCGGGCGTGCCGCACCCGGAGCTCGCATCGGCGCACCTGATCATCGTCGAGATCCGCCTGCCGCGCGCGGTGCTCGCGGCCCTGGTGGGCGCGGCGCTCGGCGTCTCCGGCGCGATCTTCCAGTCGCTCTCGGCCAACCCCCTCGGCAGCCCCGATGTGATCGGCTTCACCGTCGGATCCGCCACCGGAGCGCTGCTGCAGATCGTCGTGTTCGACGGCGGGCCGGCGGCGATCGCCGCCGGAGCGGGG
>JAATGE010000303.1 GCA_015654825.1 Rhodospirillales bacterium | reverse complement strand
GGAACGGCGAAGCCTGAAATCCGTGTTTGGTATGGGCTTCGCCGGGGAGACGATGAAAAGCCGCGCAGCGCTAATGGGGGTCTGGGGCCTCAGGCCCCAGCGGGTCCAGGGCAGACCCCTGGCCTTCTTCCCCTATCCGAGCCTGACCGTTACGTGATGCGTAGCGCCGTCATCCTGCAGCGCCAGCGCCAATGGCCGTTCCGTGATCGCGACCCCATCGAGCTCGGCCGACTGCACGCCCTGGGACACCGCGTTCGGATTTTCGACGATGATTTCGTAGCGTGCCGAGCCATGGCGGATCGACACCGAAAAGCCTGGCCAGACGCGCGGGATGCACGGATCCAGATGCATGACGGTGCCGCGCATCCGCAGCCCGAGGATACTTTCGAGGCCGGCACGTTGCATCCACCCGGCGGCGCCCGTGTACCAGGTCCAGCCGCCGCGGCCGACATGCGGCGGCATGGAGTATACGTCGGCCGCAACGACATAAGGTTCGACCTTGTAGCGATAGAGATCGGCCCGTGTGCGGCTGTGGTTGATGGGATTGATCAGCGACCATAGCCACGCGGCCTTGTCGGCTTCGCCGAGGGCCGCGAACGCCATGACGGACCACAGCACCGCGTGGGTATATTGGCCTCCGTTTTCGCGAATGCCGGGCGGATAGGCGCGCACATAGCCCGGATCGAGCGGCGTCTTGTCGAACGGCGGCGCGAACAGCAGGGCGACGCCATCGTCGACGCGGATCAGTTCGCGCTCGACCGACGCCATTCCCTGGCGCGCACGCGCCGGATCCCCGGCACCGGAGAGCACGGCCCATGATTGCGCTATCGCATCGATCCGGCATTCGTCGCTGAGGTGGGAGCCGAGCGGCGTGCCGTCGTCGAAATAGCCGCGGCGGTACCAATCGCCGTCCCATGCCTCGGCGTCGATCGAGGCCTTCAGCAGGTCCGCGTGGTCGCGCCACGCCGCCGCGCGGCCGGTTTCGCCGCGTGCCTCGGCCAGCGGCGCGAACTCGGTCAGCGCCGTGTACAGGAACCAGGCGAGCCAGACGCTCTCGCCCTTTCCGCGTTCGCCGACGCGGTTCATGCCGTCGTTCCAGTCGCCGGTGCCAATCAGCGGCAGGCCGTGCGCGCCGCGCGCCAGGCTGTGATCGAGGCCGCGCGCGCAATGTTCGAACATTGTCGCGGTGACTTCTGAAACGGTCGGCAGGAAATAGTTTTCATGCGCGTCGTCGGCGAGCACCGGTCCATCGAGGAACGGCACGTTCTCGTCGAACAATGCCGCGTCGCCGGTTACGCGGACGTAGTGCGCGGCGGCGTAGCCGAGCCACACGCGGTCGTCGGAAATGCGGGTGCGCACGCCCTGGCCGGTGTGCGGCAGCCACCAATGCAGCACGTCGCCTTCGACGAACTGCCGCCCGGCCGCGCGCAGCAGGTGTGCCCGGGTCAGGGCCGGCCGCACGCTGGTGAGTGCCATGCCGTCCTGCAACTGGTCGCGGAAACCGTAGGCGCCGCTGGCCTGGTAGAATCCGGATCGCGCCCACATGCGGCAGGCCAGCGCCTGGTAAAGCAGCCAGCCGTTCAGCATGATGTCCATGGAACGATCGGGTGTGGTGACCTGGACCGCGCCGAGGACCTCGTCCCAGTAGGCGGCGACCGCCGTGCTTACTCCGTCGAGATCGATGCGGCGGTAGCGCCGGATCAGGCCGCGCGCACTGTCCGCGTCGGCCGCGTCGCCGAGCAGGAAAACCAGTTCCAGCGTGCCGTTCGGCGGCAGAACGAGCCGGGTTCGCAACGCGCCACAGGGGTCCAGCGCCGCGCCGACATTGTTGGACAGCGGCGTGCCGGTGCTGAGTGCCGCGGGGCTCGCGAGCGAACCGTTGCGGCCGATGAATTCGCGCCGGTCGCCGGTCCAGTCCGTCTGTGCGCCGCGCAGGTCGGCGAACGCCACGCGCGGCGCGAACGCCGCGTACCAGCGGCTGGTCGCGAACATCGCACCCGTTACGCGATCGATCTCGGTCACGACGAACGGCCTGGCGTCCTCGACGGATGGCCCGAGCACCCATTCCACGTAGGCGGTGACCGACAGATGCCTGGTGCGCCCTGACAAATTTCGCAGCCGGATGCGGGATATCTTGATCGGGTCGTCGAGCGGCACGTACTGGATCAGCTCGCTGGCAATGTCGTGCGCGGTATGTTCGAACCGGCTATAGCCGCGGCCGTGGTGTGCGACATAGGTCGCGCCGGGCGCGCGGATCGGCTGCGCTGTCGGGCTCCAGAGCGCGCCGCTGTCGCTGTCGCGGAAGTAGAATGCCTCGCCAGAACGATCGCTGACCGGATCGTTCGTCCAGGGCGTCAGCCGGTGCTCGCGGCTGTTCTCCGACCAGGTGGAGCCCCCGCCCTCGGTCGCCACCTGGAAGACGAATTCCGCGTCGGCGACAATGTTGATCCAGGGCGCGGGCGTGGTCAGGCCGGGGCCG
>JAATGE010000474.1 GCA_015654825.1 Rhodospirillales bacterium | reverse complement strand
GCGCCGACCATGGCCACCAGGCGTGCGCAATCAGCATCGGCATAGTGGGCACCGCGACGCGCAAGATCGCCTGCGTGCCGTAGCCGAAATCATGCGCACGCGCGAACTGATGTTGGCCCTCACCGCCGACTGCACGATCACACATTCCCGTTTCGAAGCCGATCTGCTCGCCGACCTGGCACCGGATGCCGCGGTCAGCGTCTGGCCGCTGATGTATCCGCTCCACGGCACCGAACGCGGCTTCGCCGACCGCCGCGACGTGGCTTTCCTAGGCGGCTACCGTCACACGCCGAACGTCGATGCGGTACAGCATTTCGCTAGCGAAATGCTGCCCGCGCTCCGCCGCGCCGAGCCCTCGCTGCGCTTCATCGCCGCCGGCGCCAACCCGACATCGGAGCTCGCCGCACTGGCGTCGGACCACATAGAAATCACCGGCCAGGTGGCCGATTTGCGCGATGTGCTGGACCGCGCGCGCGTGTTCGTCTGCCCGCTGCGCATCGGCGCCGGCGTGAAAGGCAAAATCATGACAGCCCTGGCCTACGGCATTCCCGTCGTTACGACTTCCGTCGGGATCGAGGGCACCTCCATAAAACCCGGCGAGCACGTGCTGGTCGCCGACGATGCCGCCGGTTTCGTGCGCGAAACACTCCGCCTCTATCGCGATCCGAAGCTGTGGCAGCGCCTGTCGGCCGCCGGACAGGAACTGATGCGCGCCGAATTCTCGCCCGAACGCGGCGCCGAGTTCCTCGCCGCCGCCATCGATGCCGCCTGGGCACGCAAGCTCGGAGTGCGGGCAGCGTGAGCACAGTCGTAAGGAAGGCCAGGGCTCTGCGCTGGACCCGCTGGGGCCTGAGGCCCCAGACCCCCGTTAGCGCTGCGCGGCTTGTCATTTCCCCATGAGCGCCGCCCAAGCCGAAATCGCCCTCGCCGCCCGCGGCCACATCGACCGCGTGGACCCGGGCGGCACCGTGCGCGGCTGGTGCGCCGCCCACACGCCGCCCTACGGCCCCCGCCGCGTCAGCATCCTGATCGACGGCGCCCCCGCGCTGACCGGCATCACCTGCGACGAATTCCGCAGCGACCTGCTTGCCGCCGGCATCGGCGACGGCCAGCACGGCTTCACCATCGACCTCCCCGCCTCGCTCCGCCTGCCCGGCGCCGCCGCCGAGGTCAGCCTGCTCGACGAAGCGAGCGGCGATTTCCTCGGCCATCCGCGCCTGGTGCAGTGGGCGCAGATCGAGGAACCGCCCTCCCTCGAAGCGCACATCGACGAAGTTTCCGCCGAAGGCATGGTGGTCGGCTGGTGCTGGGACCGCGCCGACCCGAACCGCCGCGTCGTGCTCGGCGTCCTGGCCGACGGCACCCACGCCGTCACCACGGTCGCCGGCCTCTACCGCGACGATCTCCGCCTGGCCGGCAAGGGCACCGGTCATTGCGGCTTCAGTTGCTTCCTGCCATGGACCCTGATTGCCGCGCGCGCCGAAATCGCCGTCACCCTGCAGGACGGCGAAACCGGCCAGGTCATTGGCCAGCGCGCCACCCTGCGCCGGCCGCAGATCGTTACCGCCGAACAACGCATCGACGCATTGGAAGGCCAGTTGCGCCTGCTGCGCGGCGAGCTGCGCGCGGCCGAGGCGCGCGCCGTCCAGGCGGAAGATTCGCGCGCCGCGCCGGAGTTGTTCCGGCTCATCGCCTCGTTCTTTCAGGATCTGGCCGACGGCCGGCCGCGCGCCACGATGGCCACCCTGAAGGCCCGGCTCGACGAAGTCGTAGAACGATTCCCGCTGGTGCCGCTCGGCATCGCCGGCGCCCCCGAAGTTACCATCTTCGTTCTGCCGGACGGCCGGATCGATCGGCTCCACGCCTGCCTGGCGGCCCTGCATCGTGCCGGCGCCGATACGCTGGCGCGCGTCGTCATCCTCGACCAGGGCAACGAAGATGGCGAGGACGCCACCCTGGTCCAGGCGGTGGTCCGCAACGCCCGCACGCTGCGCCTGCGCCCGGACGAAACGATCAACGACGCGCTGCGCACCGCCGGCACGCCGTTCATCGTCCTGCTGCCGTGCCACATCATGCCCGGCGCCGGCTGGCTCGAGCGGCTGCTGGCCGCGCTGCACGCGGATCCCCGCCTCGCCATCGCCGCGGGCGCGCTGGCGG
>JAATGE010000415.1 GCA_015654825.1 Rhodospirillales bacterium | reverse complement strand
GGCTGGTCGCCGCCGCTGCGGGCGCCGCCGGCGGTGCGGTCGTCGGTGGTGCCGGCGGCGGAATGATCGGTGCCATGGTGGGCAACGGCGTTCCGGAACCTGACGCAAATGTCTACGCCGAGGGCGTGCGTCGTGGCGGTACCTTGGTCAGCGTGCGGACCGAGGAAACCCAGGCCCCGACGGTCGACGCCATCCTGCGCCGGCACCATGCGGTCGACGCGGGCGCGCGCCGGCAGATTTACAGTCAATCCGGTTGGACCGGGTTCGATGCGAATGCCCCTGCCTACACCCCGTCGGAACAGGACCGCGAGCGTCAGCTGCGGACCGAACCAACCATATGAGGCCGATGCGGCCCGGGCCCGCGCCCGGGCCGCACTTCCCTTCGCCGTCTCGACCGGCGACCAGCTTAGTTCCGCCTGCATAAGCATCATCTGCCAGGAAATTTGATGTCGTGCCGTCATGAGTTCCCGCCGAGCGGGCGTCTACCGGTCCCCTCGCACTACATCGACGGATTGGTCTCGAAACAACCGCGCCGCGCCGTCCGGTCGCGTAGCGCTTCGCCACTTTCCCGCCGCCGCGTCGTTGTCGCCATCCCCGTGCGTAACGAGGCCGCGCACATCGCGGCTTGCCTTAGTGCCCTGGCGCGCCAGGAAGGGACCGCGCCCGATCGCATCGTGCTGTTGCTAAATGGATGCACGGACGGTACTCTTGAATGCGTGCGGGGCATTGCGCCCCAGCTTGACGTGGACATTGATATTGTCGAGCGCCACCTCGAAGGTGCCAGTGCCACCGCCGGCGTCGCGCGTCGCCTGGCGTTGCAAAACGCCGCGGAAGGCCTCCACGATCGCGATGTGCTGATGACCACGGATGCCGATGGGCAGGTCGCACCCGACTGGATCGAAGCCAACCTGACCGAACTCGCCGCCGGCGCCGAAGCGGTATGCGGGCGAGCCAGGATTGATCCGATTGACGCGATGATAATTCCGGCACACCTGCACGACGACGATGCCAACGAAGCCCGTCTCGCCGTGCTGCTCGACGAAATCGCGGCCCTGCTCGATCCCGATCCGGCCGATCCCTGGCCCCGCCACACCGAAAGTTCCGGGGCCAGCATTGCGGTCACTGTCGGAGCATGGCGCCGCGCCGGGGGGATACCGCCGATTTCCTGCGGTGAGGACCGCGCCTTCATCGACAATCTTCGGCAGGTGGACGCCCGCATCCGGCACGCAAATTCCGTATGGGTAACGGTGTCCGGCCGCACGCTCGGGCGCGCGGCGGGCGGCATGGCGGATACGATCCGCCGCCGCATTATCCGCCAGGACGAGTTTACCGATAGCGCCATCGAGCCGGCGTCCGAACGCTTTCGCCGCATATCATTGCGCGCGCAAGCCCGCGCGATGTGGGCGGCCGCGTACACGGACTGTGCCCCGCTTGCCCACGCACTCGCCATGCCCGAGCAGATCGTGCGCCAATCCTTGTCCACACCGTTCTTTGGCCGCGCCTGGAAGGACCTGGAAAGTCACAGCGCCGTGCTGCGTCCACGCCGTGTCAGATTCGCCGACCTTGCGGTGGAAATCGATGCCGCTTCGACGCTTTGCGCCCAAGCACGGGATATCCATGCGTGCGAAAAACATGCGCCCGACACCCAAGCGCGGGCCTCGCCCGCGCCCAACCGCGTCGCGGCGTGATCATGCGAACCGATGCCGCCGATAACGCCGAGGAGGCGATCACCGCGCTGCTGGCACGCATGCAGCCCGTCATCCGCGCCAGCCAGGCCAATGCCCAACGCCTCGACCCGTCCGGCGGCTTTCCGACCGACGACATCGCCGCGCTGACCCGTGTCGGCGCCCTCCGCGCCATGTTGCCCACGTTGCTGGGCGGCCTCGGCATCGGAACGGAGCCGGCCCGATCGGCCGCAACCGCGGCCGTGCTGCATCTAATCGGCAGCGGCAGCATCTCGTTGGGCCGCGTCTTCGAAGGTCATCTGAACGCGGTCCGACTCGTCATGCGGCACGCCGATGCGTTCCAGCGCCGTACCGCCGCCCGCGACGTCGGTGCCGGCCACCTGCACGCTTTGTGGGTAACGGACAGCGACGAAATCCTGCGCTACACCCCCACATCCGAAGGCATCGAACTGCATGGCCGCAAGCAGTTTTGTTCCGCGGCCGGCCATGCCACGCGCGCCGTCGTCACCGCCGTGAGCCCGGAGGGCGAGCGCCGCCTGCTATTGTTGCCGCTAAACTCCGGTGAAATCACACGAACCCTGCCCGCCGGCCTGCAGGGCGTGCGCAGCGCCAGCACGGGCTGCGTCGATTTCACCGGCGTGCGCCATGCGCCCGATGCCGTATTCGGTGCCGACGAGTGCTATTTGCGAGAGCCGGACTTTTCCGGCGGCGCCTGGCGCGCCTCCGCGGTGACGGCAGGTGGACTTTCCGCCCTGGTCGAGGCAGTGCGCAACGAACTTGTCGCCCGCGGTCGCGCCGACAGTCCGGAACAGCGCGAGCGGCTGGGCCGCATGCTGATCAATGCGCAAACCGCCAGGCTTTGGCTGCTGCACGTCGCCCCGGTCGCGGAGGACGCCGACCACAATCCCGAACATGCCGTCGCCACCGTCAACCTTGCCCGCATTGCCATCGAGGCCGCCTGCCTCGATACACTACAACTGACGCAACGTTCGCTCGGCCTTTCCGCTTTCATCCAGTCCAATCCGATTGAACGCATTTGCCGCGATCTGGCCACATACCTGCGCCAGCCCGCGCCCGACGAGGCGCTGAGCGAGGCGGCAACCTATTTCACTTCTCACCCGCCCGGCGTCGGCCTGCCGTAATGCGCGCAGCAGCGATCCACATTGCCTGGGCCAACCTGCCGATCGCCGATGTCGATACGATCGTCGGCCGCGGCCGCACGCTGATCCTCGCGCCGCATCCGGATGACGAAAGCCTCGGCTGCGGCGGCCTGATCGCCGAACTTTGCAGGCAAGGCCGCACCCCCCTGGTCGTGGTGCTGACCGACGGCACCGGTTCCCATCCCGGCTCAAGCACCATGAATGCCGCCGCCTTGCAGCGTCTGCGTGAACAGGAAGCCACGGACGCGGTGCGCGCGCTCGGTCTTACGGATACGGACGCGCTCGTGTTCATGCGGCTGCGCGACACCGCGGCCCCGCACGCTGGCCCCGCCTTTGAGGAAGCGGTCACGCGCCTCGCCGCACTGGCCGCCGATTGTGAAACGATCTGCGCGCCCTGGGCTCACGATCCGCATTGCGACCATGTGGCCGCCCATCTGATGGCCTGCGCGGTCGCCGCGCGAACCGGCATTCGCCATCGCGCCTACCCGGTCTGGGGCTGGACGTTGCCGCGCGACACAAGCCTGCCGCCTGGGCAGGCCAGAGGTTGGCGGCTCGATATCGCCCGCGACGTCAGCGCCAAGCGGTCCGCCGTCACCGCCCACCGATCGCAACATGGCTGCCTGATCGACGACGATCCCGAAGGCTTCACGCTGCCTTCCGCATTGCTCACTGCCTGCCTGCGTCCATACGAAGTGTACCTGAAACCGTGAGCGCCGGCCGTGCATCGCGTGACGCCGCCTATTTCGACCGCCTCTATGCCGCGTCCGACGACCCCTGGCAGTTCCGCTCCAGCGCCTATGAGCGCCGCAAATACGCAGCCACGCTGGCCGCGCTGCCATCGCGCCGGTTCCGCGCCGCGCTCGAAGTCGGATGTTCCATCGGCGAATTGACGCGATTACTCGCGCAACGCTGCGACGCGGTCCACGGGCTCGATGTCGCGGCCGCGCCGCTCGCCGTCGCGCGCGCCCGCTGCGCCGACATGCCGCACATCAGTTTCAGCCAGCTCGGCGCTCCCCACCAATGGCCGCTTGGCCAGTACGATCTGATCGTGCTGTCGGAAATACTGTATTTCCTGTCCCCGGATGATCTGGCGTGCATGGCGCGGCGCGTCTGCGAGGGACTTGCGGCGACAGGCGTGGTGCTGCTGGTGAACTGGCTTGGCAGAGCGGATAATCCCTGCACGGGCGACGAGGCGGCGGAGAGTTTCATAGCCGCGGCTGCGCCCGAATTGCGCACCGATCTGCAACAGGTTCACGGTCTCTACAGGATCGATCGGCTATGCCAGAGGCACCCGAAGGAAGGCCAGGGCTCTGCCCTGGACCCGTCACGCGCAGCGTGCTCTCGCGCGACGGGGCCTGAGACCCCAAACCCCCAATAGCGCTGCGCGGCAACGTCTCCCCGGCGAAGCCCATAAAAACGTTCAGGCTTCGCCGTTTCCCCCAATGAATGGGGTCTGGGGCCCACTGGCCCCAGCGGGTCCAGGGCAGAGCCCTGGCCTTCCACTTCTCCCGTATCGTAGCGCCTATAAGGACAGCCCCCGCCTTGCCCCTAAGGACATCACCGCGAATGACCACCGCCGATCCCACAAGGCGCCGCTCGATCGCGCTGGTTGCGAACACCAAGGCTGGCGGTCTGCTGGGGCGAGACGCCCAGGCCCCCACCTGGCACGACGCCCTGCAGCGGGCCGGCTTCGACATCGTTCCCATTGCGGAAGGCGCGTTGCCGGATCGCCTGGCGCAGGCCCGTGCCTGCGGCGCCGATCACATTGTCGTTGCGGGGGGCGACGGCACCATCGCCTGTGCCGCAAAGATCCTGGCCGGCAGCGGCACCGAGTTGCGAATAGTGCCTGCCGGCACGATGAATCTTCTGGCGCGCGATCTCCGCATCCCCGCCGGTGACGCGCCAGCGGCGATCGCCATCCTGCGCGACGGCGCCCCGCGCGACATCGATGCCGCCGAACTGAATGGCGAGGTGTTCCTGTGCGCCGCCATGTTGGGCACCCCCGCCCAGCTCGGCCACCACCGCGAGGAAGCGCGCAGGCGCGGCAACGGCCTCGCCGGATGGTTATATTTCGCCCGCGCATTTCTGCGCGCGGTGCGGCGCCACCGCGCGCTGACCTTGCGGGTGACGGTGGCCGGCAAGACGCAAATCCTGCGAACCCCGTCGCTGACCATTACGGTCAACGCGCTGAACGACGAAACCGGCCAGATCTTCGCCCGCGACCGCCTCGACGGCGGCATGCTATGCGTCTATGCCGTGCGCCATCGATCGGCCATGGACCTGCTACGCCTGCTGTTCAACACCCTGCGCGGTCGCATCGCGAGCGACCCTTCAGTCACAGTGCTGCGAGGACCCACTGTGCGGATCGAAACCTCTACCGCCGCTCTTCGCGTTCTGATCGACGGGGAAGAACGCCTGTTGCACACGCCGTTGCAGGCCCGCATCATGCCGCGCGCCTTGCGCGTCATTGCTCCAGCAATATGACAACCCTTGTCCATCTCACCGATCTGCATTTCGGCGCCACCGATCCCGTCATTGTCGCGGCACTACTCCGCGCCCTGAACGACGACCCACCGGACCTGGTCGTTATTAGCGGTGACCTGACCCAGGCGGCCCGCCGAGCGGAGTTCCGCGCTGCCAGGAATTTCATGCAGCAATGCGGCGTGCCCACGCTCGCCGTTCCCGGCAACCACGACATCACGCCGTACCGCCTCGATGAACGCTTCTTCGACCCGTACCGGCGTTGGCGCGAGGAGATTTCGCCGGAAACGGAACCGGCATGGCAGGATGAGAGTGTCGCGGTGCAGGGGCTCAACACGGCGCGGCGGGCGGGCTGGCATCCGGACTGGTCGCGCGGTCGCGTTACGAAATCCCGCCTCGCCACGCTGATCGGCCGGCTCGACGAATTCCCCGCAAAGCTGATCCGCATTGTGGTCGCGCACCACCCGCTGCTGGCGCCCGATGACGCCCCGATGAAACAGATTGCGTTTGGCGCAAACCGCGCGCTGGCCGCTTGCGCCAGCCATGGCGTGGCGCTCGTGCGGGCCGGTCATCTGCACCGGAGTTACAGTCGCGCGGCGGCCGCGGCTGCGCCGTCGCCGCTGATCCTGCAAGGCGGCTCGGCCACCTCCACCCGCCTGCGCGGCGAGGCCAATGCCTACAACCGTTTGACAGTCCAACCCGATGGCCATACGTCCATTATAGGTCACGTCTGGAACGGCGCGTCCTGGGTCGTCGGTCGGCGGCAGGACGTTATTCTCGCTAGCCCGTAATTTCCGCTGTTACACAGCACGTCCGATCGTTCGGCTCGTCCGCGTTCGCACCGGACCAAAATAGTATGCAACCCTCTGGCAGCGATCCGCGCGCCCAAGAACGGAGAAATTGATTATGGAGGCGCCCATCTCGCCGTCCCACGCGGACGTTAAACAGCCGGAATGGCCAAGACTGCGCGACATCCTCGGCCCCGGTCTGATCACCGGCGCCTCCGACGACGATCCCAGCGGTATTGCAACGTACTCCCAGGCCGGCGCGCAATTCGGCTACGGCCTTGCCTGGACATTGCTGCTGACCTACCCGCTGATGTGCGCCATTCAGCTGATCAGCGCGGAAATCGGCCGCGTCACCGGCCGAGGCCTCGCCGGCAATATGCGCCGGCATTATTCGCGGGCGCTGGTCTACCCGCTGATCTCCCTGCTGGTCGTCGCCAACACCATCAACATCGGCGCCGATCTCGGCGCGATGGCGGCCGCGCTGCGCTTGCTCGTTCCGGGCCCGATGGTGAGCTACATCGCCTTCTTCGGCATCTCCACCGTGCTGCTGGAGGTATTCATGCGCTACTCGCGCTACGCCTCCGTGCTGCGGTGGCTGACGCTCTCGCTTCTCGCATATGTGGCGACCGTCTTCGCGGTCGGCGTGCCCTGGCTCACCGTCGCGCGCGACATGATTGTGCCGCACATCCATTTCTCCGGCTCTTATCTCACAGTCGTCGTCGCCGTGTTCGGCACCACGATCAGCCCATATCTGTTCTTCTGGCAGGCCGAGGAAGAAGTCGAGGACGAGCAGGAGGACGCGACGGCCAGGCCATTGCTCGACGCGCCCGCCCAGGCGCCGCAGCAGCTCCGCCGCATTGAGCTCGATACGATCGTCGGCATGGCGGTGTCCAACATCGTCGCTCTGTTCATTATGCTGACAACGGCGGCGACCCTGCATGCGCACGGTGTCACCGACATCCAGACTTCCGCGCAGGCCGCCGAGGCTCTGCGCCCCATCGCCGGTCGTTTTGCCTTCACGATCTTCGCCCTCGGCATCATCGGCACCGGCCTGCTGGCACTGCCGGTGCTGGCCGGTAGCGCGGCTTACGCGGTAGGCGAGGCGTTGCAGTGGCGCGTCGGCCTGGCGCAGCGCCCCGGCCGCGCCCGCGCCTTTTATGGCGCGATCGCTGTCGCCACCCTGATCGGCGCGGTGATGAATTTCACCCCGCTCGATCCGATCAAGGCGCTGTTCTGGAGCGCGGTCATCAACGGTGTCGCGGCGGTTCCAATCATGGTCATGATCATGCTGATGGGGTCGCGAGGTTCGGTCATGGGCCAGTTCACGCTGGCACCGTGGCTGCGGGCCCTGGGCTGGCTGGCAACCCTCGTCATGGCCGTCGCGGCGATCGGCATGTTCGCGACCTGGGGCGATTGAGAACGGCAATGCTGTGGCCTCGCACCCGGCGGAGTTTGCAGCCGGGTGCTGCGCCGCAATGCGACAAGGGGGCGTCAGCGCCTAATGCCGGCCGCCTTTGCGTCCGGCTTCCGAGGCCTTCTCGCCGTCGTTCGCGAAGTTCCCCGAACCGCCCGACGACTGACCGCCCGATCCGCCGCTCGAACCATGGCTATGCTGGCCGCCAACCGAGCCCGCCTGCGAAGCCTTTTCGCGGTCGTTGGCGAAATTGCCCGGGTTGTTCGCGGCCCCGCCGCCTCCGGTACGCTGTTCGCCACCCTTGCGTCCGGCGTCGGCCGCCCACTCGCGGTCCTGCGAAAAATTCCCGGTATTTCCGTGTTGCTGGGTCATCTTTACCATCCCTTGTAGTTTCGACGCGGACGGGGGTTTTGTCCCGCCCGCACCTAAAGGAACGCCGGCCACGAACCCCTGTTTCACCGGCGGGATGCACAAAGACGTGATATTATCTCATGTTTCTCGAACACGATGAATTTGAGCGCGAAATCGTCGTCAAATTCGAACAATTTCGAGGACAGTAGACCGTTCTGATATAGGTACAAAAACTCGGCCGAACGCGGAACCGGCGGGCGTCCGGGTACGCTCCTGGACCCCCGCCAGCTGATGTGGGTAGCCTTAAGGCGCCCGGCCCTGCGTTTTGCCCTTGCCCCTCGCCTTCACCGGGCGCTCGTCATCCGGATTGATCGGCGCAGGCGGCACGCCGCCGGCGGGCTCCGGATTCTCGATGTAGTCGAAATCGGGCGCCTCGTTCCACGGACCCCGCACGTCCTCGCCCTGCGAAAGATTGAACACCAGCTTCACGGTATCGTCAGGCTCGATGTTGCCGAACATCGGATCGTCCAGCTTGCCCATCGAATCCAGCGCCTTCATGAACATGTTGGCATGGGTGATTTCGCGCGTCAGCAAATGCACCAGCGTACGCTTGGTGCCCTCGTCCTCGCACGCATTGATCAGCGCTTCATAGGTTTGCCTGGCGCCCGCCTCGGCCGCGATGTTGGCGCGCAGATCGCGCACCACATTACCGCCTTCGTTGATATAGGCCGCGGTCCAGCAGCTGCCCTGGCTGTCCAGGAAGTGTGGGCCGCCGCCTTTCAGCTTGAACAACGGCGCGTCATAGACCGAAGTCTGATCGATCTTGCTTGTGTGCTGCGCGATGAGCTTGCCGACCATTTCGAGATGGCTGAACTCCTCGATCGCGATATCCTGCAGCATGTCGCGGATGCCGGCGTTTTCGACGTGAAACGATTGCACCCAGTACTGCAGCGCCGCCGTCAGTTCGCCGGTCGCGCCGCCGAACTGTTCCAGCAGGAACGTGCCGAACCTCGCGTCCGGCTTGCCCACCTTGACCGGCTGAATAAGTTCCTTGCGATGTAATAACATGATGGTTACCCTCTTGGTTGACTATGAACGCCGAACTGCGCAATCCGGCAGGCGTCGCTTGGGTGCTCTTCCCAGCGGCGCCGTCGGCCAATACGCAAATTGTCTTTTGGGTGAGGCGCCTGCCCGAGGCGCCGGGTTTACGGCTGGTCGCGCAGGCTGCCGCCATAGGCGGCGGCAGCGCTGGCGATGAACGCCCCGATCAGCATAGAAAGCGCCGTAAAGATCCCAAGCTCAGCACCGGCCTTGCGCGCCGCATCGGCCGCCTGCTTCGCCTGCGCCACCGCGGACCGCTCACGGGCCACCAGATCGTCGACCCGCTTCTGTGCGTCGCCTTGCGCCAGACCCGTCCGCGCCGCCACAAGCTGCGCAAGATAGGTCCGGTCCGCGGCCGAGACATCGCCGTTGGTAATGCCGGTAGCGAGGATGCGGGCAGCCTGCGCATCCACGGCCTGTGTGTTGGCTGCCTGGTCCACGCGATCGGAACGAAACAGGCTGTCCACGTCATAGCCTGAAACCCCGACACCGGCAGTCGATGGCGCTCCCTGTGCGGCACCCTGCGCCACGCCGGATGCGACGGAGGAGGCGGCCTCGATGCCTCCGCCCAGTACGGACGACGCGGCCGACGCCAGAAACACGCTGCCGACGAGGGTCGCCAGTGCCCAGGCAAGAAATCCATGCGCGGTATCGCGAAAGAACACCTCGTGAGCATGCACGCCCACCCACTTCGTGCGAAGCCGCCCGGCCATGTAGCCGCCCGTTGCCGAAGCCAGCCATTGCACCACGATCAAACCAATTCCCGTGGTAATGGCAAAGGTTTTCGCTGTCGCGCCCTCGTTCGCCCAGGGCGAAATTGAAGCCAGTCCCAGACCGCCGCCCAGCGAAACGAGTGCCAGGCTGATCGCGATCGCCGTCACCGCCCCGGAAAAGATGGCGGCCCAACTCACCGCCGAGGCAGACCTTTCCTCAGCAAGCTCCGCGGCGTCGAACGGCCTGTCGACGGTTGTGAAAGAAGTCGTGTTCATGTCAGTGCCACACGAGGGCAAGAAGAATGATGATCGGTATGGGAACACCCAGCAGCCAAAGCAGAATTCCGCGGCCCATGATAAAACCTCCCTTGTTGCGCATCCATAAACGAGCGGCAGGGGCGGGGGTTCCAATTTGCGTGGGGCTCGGAATGAAGGCAGGACGGCCAGGGCTCTGCCCTGGACCCGTCACGCCGAAGGCGTGCTGCGCTCGACGGGGACAACTCCCCACATCCCATTAATAAAGAATTGTTAGCGGAAACCGCGGAGCCAGAAAAATCCATGACATTTACAGGCTCCGCCCAGAAGCCGAGGCGAAGCCGCGCAGCGCCAATGGGGCCTGGGGCCTACTGGCCCCGTCGTGCGCAGCACGCCTTC
>JAATGE010000205.1 GCA_015654825.1 Rhodospirillales bacterium | reverse complement strand
GGGTCTGGGGCCTCCGGCCCCAGCGGGTCCAGGGCAGAGCCCTGGCCTTCACTTTTCGAATCAAACCTTCAGCTTCTTGCTGCCAGAGCTCAGATTTCCTTATGTTCGCGCTTATGGGGCTCTGCCCCTGGACCAAGCTGGGGCCTACTGGCCCCGTCGTGCGCAGCACGCCTTCGGCGTGACGGGTCCAGGGCAGAGCCCTGGCCTTTCTTGCCTTGCCGCTGCCACCCCGCGCCTCAATTTAACGCCCGTGGTATTACAACATGACAGGGGAGCCGCGCGGTGCGACAACCCCGGCACAGAACCTCCGGCATCCGGGCTGCCGCGCCGCCCGGCACAATCCTTCTGGAGCATATGAATGACCATTACGGTCCTGATTGTCGACGATAGCAAACTGGCCCGCATCGTGATCGGCAAGAAGGTCGCGGCGCTGCAGCCCGAGTGGCAAAGGCTCGAGGCGGGCGATGCGGAGCAGGCGATGGCGGTGCTGGCGGCACATCAGGTCGACCTGGTGCTGGTCGACTACAACATGCCCGGGAAGAACGGGCTGGAACTCGCCGCCGATTTGCGCGCTTTGCATCCTGCCATGCCGATCGCAGTGATTACCGCCAATGTGCAGGACGAGATCATCGCCCACGCCCGCGCCGTGAATGCGGCGTTCGTGGCCAAGCCGGTGACCGAGGAGGGCCTGGCCGGCTTTATTGCCGGGGCGGCATTGCGGTTGCGCGCGGCATACACGTGAGTGCGGCCGACATCGCGCTCGGCGACCTTGAGCGCGATGCCCTGACCGAACTCGCGAATATCGGTGTCAGCCGCGCCGCCGCCAATTTGCGCAAGATGGCGGGCGAGCAGGTATTGCTGTCGGTGCCCTCGGTCGAGGTCGTCACCCGTACCGCCGCGGCGGCGTTGATCGCGGAGCGCGAAAGCGACCGGCTGGTGGCGGTTCGGCAGGATTTTTCCGGCGCCTTTTCCGGCCGTGCGCTGCTGATCTTTCCGCAATCGAACAGCCTGGAGTTGTTGCGCGCGGTGCTTGGCGGCGAGCTCGGCGCCGAGGAGCTCGCGGCGCTCGAGGAGGAGGCGCTGGCGGAGACCGGCAATATCATCCTGAACGGCTGCCTGGCGACAATCGCCAACATGCTGCAACAATCGCTCAGCATGTCGTTGCCGGAAGTGGTGCGGGGCGACGGCGCGCATCTGTTCGAAGTCGTGCTGCCGCCGGCGGTCGACGGCCTGGTATTGTTCCTCTATATCAATTTTTCGGTGCGGGACCGCGACATACGCGGCTACATCGCCATGTTGATGGACCTGCCGTCGCTGGAATCATTGCGGCTGCTGATCAACCAGTTCATCGCCAGCGTCATGGACGAGGATGGCGGCGGCGGTGCCTAACGCAGATCGCGATATCGTGGAGGCCGTGCGCACGACGCAGGAGTCGATCGACGAGGTGCGCCGGCTTGCCGGGCCCATGCTGGCGCATATCGAACGCTCGGGCATGTCGCTGATCTGCACCGATGCCAGGCAGCCGGACAATCCCATCGTTTTCGTCAACGACGCGTTCACCCGGCTGACCGGCTATCGGGCCGACGAGGTGGTCGGCCGCAATTGTCGTTTCCTACAGGGCGCGAAGAGCGATCCGGCGACCACGCATCGGATCGCGACAGCGGTGCGGAGCGGCAGCCAGGTCGAGGCCGAGATCCTGAATTACCGCCGTGACGGCAGCGCTTTCTGGAGCGGCCTGTTCATTGCGCCGGTGCGCGACAAGGCCGGGCGCCTGGCGTATTTTCTATCCACCCAGGCCGACGTCACGGCGACGCGCGATGCCGTGATCGTCGGCAGATTGGCGCAGCCGAACGAGGAACAGCTCGCCGAGGTCAATGAGCGATTGCGCGTCGCCCTTTCCGCCGCGGGCATTGCCGCGGCCTGGGAATGGCACATCGCCGACAACCGCATCGTCGGCGACGAGCGTTTCGCGGCGCTGTACGGCCTGACGGCGTCCAAGGCGGCCGAAGGTGTCGGTCCCTCGGTCTTCTTTTCCATCATCCATCCGATGGACCGCGCGCGCATACGCCTTGCAGTGAGCGGCATGCTGCGCGGCGCCGAGATTTTCTCCAAGGAGTTCCGCCTCAAGCTGGCCGACGGCGCGATACGCTGGGTGCATGGGCGCGGCCGTTGCCATTATGACGCGCAGGAGCGGCCGACGTGTTTTTCCGGCGCGCTGGTCGATATCACCGAACAGAAGCGGGTCGAAGAACGCCTGCGCATTGCGCAGACCGCCGGCGGCGTCGGCACATTCGAATATATCGACGGATTTGGCACCGCATCCGTCTCGGCGCAGTTCTGCGAGTTGCTGGGCCTGCACGCGGCCCGCGACCTGCCGGTGCGCACCATCAACGATGTGGTGCATCCCGACGATCCGCCGATCATCGACGGGCGGATCCGCGCGCGGGCCGGAACCATCAGCCATGTCGAGTTCCGTATCGTACGGCCGGACAATGGCGAGGTGCGGTGGCTGTGCCGCCGCGGCGAGCATCTGCGCGATGAGGAAACCGCCGGAATGCGCTCGTCCGGCGTGATCTATGACATCACGCACGCCAAGCGCATCGAGGACCAGCTGCGTACCTTGAACGAAACGCTCGAGGCGCGGGTCGAGCAGCGCACGCGCGAACGCGACCGCATCTGGCAGGTTTCGCGCGACCTGTTCGTGCTTTGCGATATCGAGGGAGTCTGCAAGAGCGCGAACCCGGCCTGGGAGCGGGAATTGGGCTACGCCCCGGCTTCATTGGTCGGCCGTGTCATGGCCGAATTCATCCATCCGGATGACCGCGCCGCCTGGCAGGAAGCGGTGCAGCGCCTGGCGCGCGGCGAGCGTGTCGACAACATCGATGTGCGGGTGTTGTGCGCCGACGGCAGTGAACGCGCCATCAGCTGGACCGGTGTTCCGGAGGACGATGTCTTCTACGCCGCCGGCCGCGACATGACGCAGCGCAACCAGTTGGAAGCGGAACTGCGGCAAAGCCAGAAAATGGAGGCGGTCGGCCAACTCACGGGGGGCATCGCGCACGATTTCAATAATTTGCTGACCGGCATTACCGGGGGCATGGCGCTGCTGCGCACGCGGCTGGCGCAGAGCCGGCTCGACGAGGCCGAACGCTATATCGCCGGCGCGGAAGATGCCGCCAATCGCGCGGCTGCCCTGACGCATCGGCTGCTTGCGTTCTCCCGCCGGCAGACGCTCGATCCGAAGATGACCGACGGCAACGCGCTGGTTGCCGACATCCAGGATCTCATCCAGCGCACGGTGGGGCCCGAGATCGCGGTCGCTAGCACGCTGGCGGCGGGCCTGTGGACGACGCGCTGCGATGCGAACCAGCTGGAAAACGCGCTGCTCAATCTGGCCATCAATGCGCGCGACGCAATGCCGGAAGGCGGACGCCTGATCGTTGCGACTGAGAACATGTCATTGGACGCGGCGGCCGCGCGTGAGCGCGACATGGAGCAGGGCGACTACGTGGTCATTTCCGTGACCGATACCGGGACCGGCATGACGCCGGAGGTGATGGCGCGGGTATTCGACCCGTTCTTTACCACCAAGCCACTGGGGCGCGGCACCGGGCTCGGGCTTTCGATGGTGTACGGTTTTGTGAAACAGTCCGGCGGCCAGGTGCGGATCCGATCGACGGTCGGGGAAGGAACCACGGTCCGGCTCTATCTGCCGCGTCATATGGGCCCGGCGGAACCGGAAGAGGCGGCCCGCGAGGCCGACGAGGCACCGAGGGCCGTGGATGGCGAAACGGTGCTGGTCGTCGAGGACGAGCCGCTGGTGGCAATGCTGATTGCCGACGTGCTCGAGGAGCTCGGTTATGCAACGATTGACGCGGCCGACGCCGCCAGCGGTCTGGCCGTGCTGCAGTCGGGTCGCCGGATCGATTTGCTGATTACCGATGTAGGGCTTCCGGGCGGCATGAACGGACGCCAGCTTGCGGACGTGGCACGCGAGGCGCGGCCGGAGCTGAAGGTTCTGTTCGTCACCGGATACGCGGAAGGCGGCGTGCTGGACGATTACCATTCGGCGCCAGGCGTCCAGGTCATCACCAAGCCCTTCGCGATTCCGGCGCTGGCGACACGAATAAGGGCGATGCTGGCGGGGGGCTGAGCGTGGGCCCCGGGAAATCAGGAAGGCCAGGGCTTTGCCCTGGACCCGCTGGGGACAAGTCCCCAGAGCCCATTTTATCTGTTCCGTGTCCGGCATCGGCCGCGCGCCATTAGGCCAGCCCCATGGTTTCGCGCGATCGGTACAGAAGACACCCGCCTCGCAGCACATACGCGGGCGGCACACCTTCGGGGGGGCAGAGGAAGGAGCCCATCGGCGCTAAGTTAAGGCCAGAAAGGCCAGGGCTCTGCCCTGGACCCGCTGGGGCCAGTAGGCCCCAGACCCCAATTAGCGCTGCGCGGCCCTTCATCGTCTCCCCGGCGAAGCCTGTACCCGACACGATTTTTCTGGCTTCGCCGTTCCCCCAATGAACGGGGTCTGGGGCCTACTGGCCCCAGCGGGGTGCAGGGGCAGAGCCCCATAGGCGCGAAGATAAGGATTATAGAGCGAAATCAATGAGTTGAATTTTGGTGGCTTCGCCGACCAGGGGGCTCTGCCCCCTGGACCCCCGACGGCGTGCCGCCGCCGTCGTT
>JAATGE010000379.1 GCA_015654825.1 Rhodospirillales bacterium | reverse complement strand
GCCCGGGATCGCGGCGCTGCGGCGGGACGCGGACCTGGCGAACGAATTCGGCGAGCGCTGGTGCGAACTGAGCGAGCGCGTCGCGGGTTTTTCCGTATTTTTCTTTGTTGCCGCGGTTCTGTGCAGCGTCATCGTTACGCGGAGCCTGCGTCCATTGACTGGCCTGGCGCAGGGTTTCGTGCGTGTCGGGCGCGGCGAGTTGCGATCCGATTTGCCCGAGGCCGGGCCGCCCGAAATCGCCACGCTGGCCGCCGCCTTCAACACGATGGCGTCGGCGTTGCGCGCCGCGGAAGCGGCCAACCGCCGGCTGTCGCGGCAGATTGTTACCATCGCCGAGGAGGAGCGTGCGGAAATCGCCCGTGACCTGCACGACGAAATCGGTCCACTGCTGTTCGCCATCACTGCCTTCACGACGGCGATCGGGCGTCATGTGGAAACCGGCGACCTGGCCGCCGTTCCGGCGCAACTGGCATCGATCCAGGATGCAACGGCGCGCTTGCAGCGCGAGGTGCGCGAAATGCTCGGCCGGCTGCACGATGGCGAGCCCGAAGGCGGCGGCCCGGCCCCGGCGGACCTCGCGGCGGCACTTTCCGATCTGCTGACCTTCTGGCGCGGCGTGCGTCCGGATACCGATTTTGTTTTGGATACGGAGCTGACGGCTACCGCGCTTTCCGACGCGGTGCGCGAATGTCTGTTCCGTGTGGCGCAGGAAGGCATCAGCAACGCGGTGCGGCATGGGCGGCCGCGGCGCGTCGTTTTGCGCGCGTGGGTGCGTGGCGGCCTGGCGGTGGTTTCGGTGCAGGATGACGGCGCCGGCGGCAAGGAAGGGCCGGGCCTCGGCCTGGCCGGCATGCGCGCACGCGCCGCGGCGCTAGGGGGGCGCGTGGAAATCGTGAGGGCGGCGGGGTGGACTGTTTCGGTGCTGCTGCCGCTCGCGGCGGACGAGGCAGTCGTTGCCGCATCGGTGGTGGGCTGGGCGCGATGAAGATCCTGCTGGTGGATGATCACGCGGTGGTGCGCGCGGGGCTGCACCAGATGTTCGTGTCCATGATGAGCGCCGAGGTGCGCGAGGCAGCGGATGGCGACGCGGCTTTTTCGGTTCTGGCAGGCTGGCGGCCGGATGTCGTTCTGCTCGATCTTGGGTTGCCGGGGCAGGGTGGCCTGGCGCTGCTGCCGGCGTTGGCGAAATCCGCGCTGCGGGTGCTGGTGGTCAGCATGCACGCGGAGCCGTTCTATGCGACGCGCGCGCTGGAGGCGGGGGCGCTCGGCTACGTATCGAAAAACATCGCGCCGGCAGAATTGCTGGTGGCGGTGCGCACGGTGCGCGAAGGGCGCCGCTATATCGAGCCGCGGATTGCGCAGGAACTGGCGCTGCAGCGTATCGATGCCGGCGACCGGCTGCACCAGCTCACGCAGCGCGACATGGAGATCATGCGCCTGATGGCGGCGGGGCGGAGTTTGTCGGAAATTGCCGATGTGTTTGGGATCAGTTATAAGACGGTGGCTAATACGGTGAGTTTGATACGAACCAAGCTGGGGGTTTCGCGCACCGCGGATTTGATACGGTTGGCGATTGAGATGCGAAGTGAGAAGGAAGGCTAGGGGCTTTGCCCCTAGGACCCCACTGGGGCCTTGGGCCCAAGACCTCAATTTTGTTTGTTCCGAGATCGGCCTCGGCACCGAGTTGCGCCGTTGCACACCCGCCGCGCAGCGCTAACGCAGGCGGCGGCACGCCGTCTTGGGTCCAGGGGGCGGAGCCCCTGGCCTTCCTAATAACTCTTAGGCAACTCCAGCACTTTCTCGGCAATAAAACTCAAAATCAACTGCTCCGTAATCGGCGCCAGCCGCGCCATCGCCACTTCGCGATACAGCCGCTCCACATGATATTCCTTGGCATATCCATACCCACCGTGCGTGGCGATCGCCTGCCAGGTCGCGTCGTGTCCCGCGCGGGCGCCGAGGAATTTCGCCGCGTTCGCCTGCGCACCACACGCCAATCGCGAATCATATAATTGCGCGGCTTGCAGTACCATCAGCCAGGCGGATTCGAGCTGCATCCAGCGTTCCGCGAGCGGGTGCTGAATGCTCTGGTTCTGCCCGATCGGGCGGCCGAACACGATACGTTCGCGCGCGTATCGCGCGGCGCGGCGCAGCGCGTCCTGGCCGATGGCGATCGCTTCGGCGCCGATCAGGATGCGTTCCGGATTCAGGCTGTCGAGGATGTAGGAGAACCCGGCGCCTTCCGCGCCGATGCGGTCGGATTCGGGCACGAACAGATCGTCGATGAACAGCGAATTGCAGTCCACCGCATGGCGGCCCATTTTCGCGATTTCATGCACGGCGATTTTGGCGCGATCGAGGTCCGTGTAGAAAATCGTCATGCCGTCGGTAGGGCGCTTGCAGTGTTCATAGCGGGTGGTGCGCGTGAGCAGCATGATCTTGTTGGCGATTTTCGCCGTCGTGGTCCAGACTTTTCGGCCGTTGACGCGGTAGCCGCCATCGATGCGGGTAGCGAACGTGGTGATGCGCGTGGTGTCGAGCCCCGCGTCCGGCTCGGTGAAGCCGAAGCAGCACTGATCCTGCCCTGCAACGAGCCGCGGAATCCACTCGGCCTTCTGCCGTGGCGTGCCGTGCACCACTATCGGGTGCGGGCCGAACAAATTGATGTGCACGGACGAGGCGGCCGCCATGCCGCCGCCGTGGCTGGCTACTTCGTGCATCATGATCGCGGCTTCGGTCACGCCGAGGCCGGCGCCCCCATATTCGGTGGGCATGGTAATTCCGAGCCAGCCGGCGTCCGCCATGGCGCGATGGAATTCCGCGGGGAATTCGCCGTCCTCGTCACGCGCCAGCCAGTAGGCGTCGTCGAAACGCGACACGACGGCACGCACACCGGCGCGGATTTCGTGCAACTCGGTTTCGCGCGCGGCGCCGATCGGGGATGGGGTGGTCATTTCATTGAGACTATTGCGAGTTGAATTTCGCGAACAGCCCAGGAAGCCAGGAGCTTTACCGTATAGGCGCCAGGATAAGGATTATAGAACGAAACCAATGAGTTGAATTCTAAAGGCTTCGCCGACCAAGGGGCTCCGCCCCCTGGACCCCCGACGGCGTGCCGCCGCCGTCGTACGCGCTGCGCGGCGGGAGCCCAACGATGAACTCGGTGCCGGTGCCAGTCGCGGAACAGATAAATTGGGGTCTGGGGCCTACTGGCCCCAGCGGGTCCAGGGCAGAGCCCTGGCCTTCCTTACACCTCCAGCAAAACCCGCCCGACGACGCGTCGCGCGGCCAAATCATCCAGCGCCGCGCTGCCTTCGGCGAGCTTGCGGCGCTGCACCGGCACCGGCCGGATATTCGCCCGGCGCACCAGGTCCACCAAGTCCCGCGCCTGCGCAAGCGTGCCGGTGCAGGAGCCTTCCAGCCGCAACTGCCGCAGCGGCAGGCGAATGACCGGCATTGTGTAGAGGCCGCCATACAGCCCCATCACCACGGCCGCGCCGCCCTTGCGTAGAAAATTCATGGCAATGCCGACGGTTTCCGCCGTGCCGACGAAATCGAGCGCGGCTGCGAAGCCGCCCACCGCCTCGCGGGCGGCTTTCAGCGCGTCCGGCGACGGAGCGAAGGCGGCCGCCGCCCCCGCCTCCATCGCGGCCGCGCGGGCGCCCTCGCCGGGGTCCGCCACGTAAGGCGCTGCCAGATCCATGGCGCGTGCCAGCAGGATGGCGGAAAGCCCGAGGCCGCCGGCGCCGATCAGCAGCCAGGGCTCCATCGACCCGGCGAGCCGCATGCGTTGCAGGGCCGCGTAGGCGGTGAGGCCGCTGCACATCAGCATTCCGGCGTGGCCTGGCGCCAACCCTTCGGCGGGAATCAGATAGCGCCCCTCCGGCACCAGAACGAATTCGGCATAGCCGCCGGCTTTCTGCACGCCAAGCGCCGCGGGCGTGTCGCAAAGCTGCTCCTCGCCGCGCAGGCATGCAGGGCAGTGGCCGCAGCCGATCCACGGATAGACGCCGCAGCGCGTGCCGAGGGGCACGCCGGGTGGCAATTCCGCGTCGGGGCCGATTTCCTCCACCACGCCCTCGATTTCGTGGCCGAGCGTGAACGGCAGCGTGTGATTGCCGGCGATGGACTGCAGCTGCCCGTCACCGATGACGAAATTGCCGCTGTGCAGGTGCACGTCGGAATGGCACATGCCGCAATGCGTAACGCGGACCAGAACTTGCCGGCCGGCCACTGCCGGCCGCGGCACCTCATGGTAGGTGAGCGGCGCGCCGTAGGCGGTGATCTGCAGTGCTTTCAAGGCACGCGCCTTGCGGCCGCGGCACGCGTCCGGCCCGCTGCGTGGCCCCGCTCGGCGGAATTCATGATCATCGTTCGCTCCCGCTCATTCGTGCCTGGCCGCTCGCGTCGGCATTGGCGAAGCATGGTGGCGGCGGCGTGCTGCGCCGGCAAGCGCCCGATGCGAAGCGCAAAAGGCCAGGGCTCTGAGGCTGTGAGGTTTTGCCAATGGGCGGTTGGATTGCGGATGGCTTGGGGCGCGGCTGGGATGTTTGACCTGATCCCGAGCGCGTCTCTCCTGCGAGACGCTGTTGCAAGCCCGTGGTGCGGTGGG
>JAATGE010000286.1 GCA_015654825.1 Rhodospirillales bacterium | reverse complement strand
GTGCAATGTGAACTTTGCGATTCGCTGAATCAAGCTCGATGACGCGTGCTGAGCCACCTTCGAAATCGGTGCTGATCTTCAATTCTGACTGGGCATGAAGGGGACCAACGATTCCTAGAATCCAAATCACAGTCGGGCAGAGGATGCAGGCGAGACGGTGCCAGTCCATCGGATTCTCCAGAAGGAAAATTCTGCGTGGGGACAAAAAAACCGGGAGCAGGGTTTGCTCCCGGTTGGTGGGTTGTGAGGTTGTTCCGAGCTTGGAGCTAGAGTTTCACGGAAACTCAAACCGGGGCTTGCGACACCACGCGGTTTTCCCTCGCTTGCGCGTCGGGCTAGTGTGATTAGAAGCCGCGGAAGGGATGGACGGCTTTTTCTTTGCCGGCGATCATGTCGCCGGCGGTGGGCTTGCCGGCCATGGCGCTGGCGATGGCCATCTTCGTGGCTTCGTAGTTGAACTGATAGATCTTCTTGTCGTCGGCTGCGGCGGGGTGAATGAACACGCCAAAGACGAAGACCAGATCCTCGGCTTTGCTAGCGGGAATCACGCCTGCCTCCACTGAATCAGCGACTGCCTCGGCACCCGCCTCATTCACCGCCTCGCTTTCGTACCAGTCGGGCCAGGCCACTCCATTCGGTGCCGCCACGATCCGTGCCGGGTCCACGCCGAGATAGGCCACGAGATCTGCCCGCGACGCTTCGGAAACCGTCACCACGAGGTCGTCGCTGGCCAGATCGGCGAGGATCGCCTCCGTGTGGTGCACCACGTTGCCGCGGATATGCATGAGCGGAAAAGTGATGGTGGAAAGGTCGTGGCAGATATTCAGTTCGATATCGAACGCACGCCGCAGCGGCTTGACCGACGGGAAAAATCCCACCGTCAGGCCCGGTTCGCCGAACCTCGGCAGCTTGCCGGCCAGCGCATAACCGCGCGTGATGTCGCGATCGAGATAAAGCCCGGTATTGCGCCGCAGCGCGTCGTCCACGGCGCCCGCGTCGATCAGATCGCGGCCCTCGAAGAACCGCACATGATCGGGCAGCAGGTCCAGCAGCGCGCGCGCGAAGCCGGCGGCGACTACGGGAATGCCGGTCCAGTGGGCTTCGCGCAATGGTGACAGGTCGAAATAGATGAGTGCGCCGGCGGCGGCCAGGCGGCGTTGGGCGCGCGGAAAGTAGGCCAGGGGCTCTGCCCCTGGACCCCGTTGGGGACTAGTCCCCAAACCCCATTTTGGTTTTTGTTCCGAGTGCGACATTGCTCCGAATTTAATCCTGGCTGGGGGTAAGCGCGCCCGGGCTTTTTCGTTCTTCTATCAGTCTTCGTAACGATCGTAGCGAGGGCAGTTTGGTATCGAAGTGCAGGAGCCCGTACCTTGTCTCCGCCGAAATCGTCACGGCGTCGTCCGCGTCCATCAGCAGCGGCTCGATGCCGCTCGCGGCCAGCCTGCGCATGGTCCAGTCATACTCCGGGTCGTTGCCGTCCACCCACGCCACGCGCGCCAGCCGCCGTAGCGCAGGCAGTGATGCGAGCGAGCTCAACCGACCCACGAACACGCCTTGCAATGCGGCCGCCCCGTCATCCGCGGTTGCCCGCACATGCCGGATCATGCGGCGGATCAACCCGGTCTGGCCCGGATAATTGAACGGCAGAACCAGCAGCCGCACCGTCGGCCGCGCGGCCCGCTGCAGGCTTAGCGTGCGCTCGATCAGCGTCGGCACGGCGGTGCCCGGATGGTTCAGGTTCCATGGCAGCAGCACGAACGGCGCCCGGTTGCGCGGTTGCAGTGCCGCCGCCAGGTCCGCCGACCCCTCGCGCACCGGGCCGGCCGCCCAGGCGTTGGAGCGGAACTCCGCCAGCGAGACGATCTCCAGTCCCTCGGCCGCGGCGTCGCGACCGCGCCCGCCGCGGCGCCCTGCCAGGTCCGCGGCCATGTACTCGTCCGGCAGCGCGGTCAGCGGCGTCCTGTCACTGCCGATCGCGGCCGGGCGGGCAACCCTTCGGCTGTAGGCGAACACGCGCCGCATGTGCGCCGGCAGCACCAGGCCGCTGGCAAACGGGTGTCGGCTGGCGGTCAGCGGGGGGGCTTCGTGATCCTCGGCCAGCACCAGCCCGTTGCGGGCGCCCTTCAATACCCTCGCGTTGCGCGTGCCGCCGAAGCGCAGGTGCACGATGCCGCCGTCGGAGGGTGCCGCGCCCGCCGCCTCCCACAGCGCCCGCAGGCTGGTGGGCGTGAAGAACATTTCCGGCATCGACGTAAAGAACAGCTTGCCCGACAACTCCGGATTGGCCGCGGCGAACGCCATCAGCTGCGCCTCGCCGCCGAGCAGGCACTGTGGCAACCGCAGTTGAGAAATCGGCTGCACCGCCGCATGGTGCCGCCGCGGCGGACCCGGACAGCTCAGCAGAAAGGCAGGTGCGTCACTCCATGCGCGAAGCAATTTTTCCGATGCCCTTCGTGGCAGATTCTGTCCCGCCGTTGGGTAGCAAGAACCGGCGCACCGGCACCAGACCGCGCGCCTGCCGCGGGACGCCGACATGATCGAGGGCACGCTGGAATCGCTGTCGCCGGAGGGGGTTTTTTCCGGCTGGCTGCGTGACACGCAGGATGCGACGCCGGCATTGCTGGAAATCCGCCATCGCCACCGGCCGGTCGCGGAGGCCGCTGCCCTCGCCTTCCGCGCCGACCTGCTGGGCGCCGCGCACGGCCACGGCCATTACGGATTTGCCGCCCGCCTGCGCCATTCACTCGCCCCCGGTCCCACCGACTTCGAACTGTTTTTGCCGCGCCGCGACCAGTCGATCCGCGTGCGGCTCGTGGTGCCGGTGCTGCTCCCCCCGCATCAGGTTCACGTGGAGCAGCTTCTCGTCGAACCGCCCACCTGGACCGCCGCCGATCTCAGTCGCGCCCCGCATTGCCTGAACCTGGCGGATGAACGCGCCGCCATGGGAACCCCGCGTTTCGTCGATGTCACTTTTCGCTTCGCGCTGAACCGCTGGCCCGGCGACGAGGAGGCCAGCGTCTATGTCCGCGCGCTCGACCGGGAGGGCACCAGCGAGGTTGATTTTCTGCTGGAACTGCTGACATCGCGTGAACGGGCCGATCTCGAACCGGCCCTGCCATCGCCCTGGGACCCGCTGTTTCCCTATACCAGGGCTGCCCGCCTCGGGATCGCCGCATGAGCGCCACGGTCGAACTGCGCGGCCTCGCCGCCCGAATCGTTGCCGACCTGATGCCGATCGCGCTCGCCGTCTCCGGGGTGGGCGAGGCGGCCTTCGCAGCCGCACTCGCCGAGGCTGGCGCCACGCCCGAAATTTTTGTGGCGGGCGAGGCGGTCGCCTACGATCTTGCGATCCTGCTGGCCCCGCCCGACGCCGCGCGCGACCTCGTGGAAGCCGCGCGCATCCAGTCCCTGGCGACCGCGACGGACCGCCTGCTGCTGATCCCGGTGCCGCTGGGTGCCGCCGGCCCGCTCGATCTGGATGCCTGGTTCGAAATTTTCGCCGAGCACGGCTTTCAGCCCGTGGTGGAGTACGACACCGCGTTCCTCGGCCAGGGCGCCTTCCTGGTGGATCGCAATGCGACCGCCGCGGAGAGCGAATTGTCCGCCTTCGCGGAGCGCCTGGCACTCGGCGGTGCGCTCGCCAGCACCAGCCAGCGCGTGGCGGTGCTGGAGGCCGAGCTTGCCGAAGGCGGCGACCGCGACCACCTGAAAAAGGCGTTGGACGCGCGGCAGGCGGAAATCGCGGCACTGGTCGCGCGCGAGGCAGCGTTGCGCAACCGCACCGACCAGGCCGAGGCTGCGGCGGCTTCGTTGCGCACGCAGCTGATCGCCTGGCAGCGCCTCGGCACCTGGATCGGCGTGGTCATTCAAAGTCGCGATCGCAACACCATCGCCGCGCTGCACGAAGCGCGCGGCAGTGTTCCGAAACCGCGCGGTTTCTGGGGGCGCCTGCGGCGCCGGCGGGAAAGCCCCTCCGCTGACGACGCACAGTTGCTGGCCGACGCGGCGCTGCTGCGCGCCTGCCCGCTGTTCGACCCGGCCTGGTATCTCGCGCAACGTCCGCAACTGGCCGCCTCGGGCGCCGACCCGGTCTGGGATTTTCTGTTGCACGGCGCCGCCGAGGGCATTGCCCCCGGCCCCTGGTTCGACAGCGCCGCCTACGTGGCGCGCTTCCCGGAATCACAATCAAATCCACTGCTTCATGCCATAAAGTCTGGCGAGGCGGATGAAATACTCGGCAGAGTTCAGTCTGACGCGCTGCCCAAAACGGAACGCCAGTGAATAAACGTTTTTGGTTCTTTTTTCAAAAAAGAACAGACTTCTTTTTGAAAAAAGAAGCAAAAACTTTGGTTAATTGTTCCTTATTCGGACGTCAGTCCTCGTCCAGGCCGCCGATATGATGCTGTGCATAGAGTTCCACACCGAGGCGGCTGATCAGTTCAAGCTGCGTTTCCAGGAAATCTATGTGTTTCTCTTCGTCGTGCAGCAATCCCTCGAACTGTATCCGGGTTACGTAGTCCCGCACTTCCTGGCAATGCGCGGCCGCCGCCTCATATAACGCACGCGCATCGAGTTCGGTCTGCATATCCCGCTCGATCACCTCCTTTATGGTCTTGCCGATCCGCAGCGTTTCCAGCGTCTGCATGTTCGGCGAGCCTTCCAGGAACAGGATGCGCTCGATGATCTTGTCAGCGTGCTGCATTTCCTCGATTGATTCCTGGCGCCATTTTTTCGCCAGGGCGCGGAATCCCCAGTTTTCCAGCAGGCGGTAGTGCAGCCAGTACTGATTGACGGAAGTCAGCTCGTGCCGCAGCGCTTTGTTGAGGTAGTCGATGACCCCGGCCTCGCCCTGCATGCTCCGTCCTCCGAATGTCGCGGCCCGGGTCACGCGCCGGGCGCCACAGTGTGGCGCCTTTGGCAGGTTCTCACAACGCCACCCAGCACGTGCATTGGCCCGACGGACCGATTGGCTCGGTGTCGATGCCAGTTCCGGGCCAGCCAAAATGGGGTGGAGGCCTACTGGCCGCTTCGCGCGAAAGCACGCTGCGCGTGACGGGTCCAGGACAGGGCGGTAGCCTTCCGGCGAATCTCTGTCGACGCGGTGCGCGAGAGCCGCGGGGCCGCATGCATTTCGACTTGCTGGAACAGTGCCCGGCCCTCGGCATCGGAGCCCACGATCATGCCGCACAACGCGATCGCACCGCCCAGGATCGCGCGCCGCAGGGCGGACGTCCCGCTCGGCAACGTGGCATCGACTACTTCATTCATGACATCCCCTCAAATGTCGGTACCAGGGCGGAGCCCCGGCCTCTGCTTTAACGTTACCCTTTGGGAAACAGCGGCAAGGTCCGCAGCCGCTTTCCCGTCAGTTTGGCCCAGGCATTGGCCAGAGCCGGCGCCATGCACGGCACGCCGACCTCGCCGAGCCCGCCCAGTGGCGCCCCCGGCGTCTGCAGCAAGCTGACCTCCACGGTCGGCATGTCGGCCATCCGCATCATCCGGTAATTGTCGAAGTTGCTGGTCTGGGCTATGCCGTTCTTGAACAGGATCTGGCTCCACAGCGCCGACGTCAGCCCCTGCACGATGCCGCCCTCGATCTGCTGCGCCGCCGTGTCCGGGTTCACCACCATGCCGCAATCCACCGCGCATGCCACATTCAGTACCTGGATCACCCCGCTCGTTTCGGTAATCGTCACCACGACGGCCGCCAGCGTGCCGAATTGCTCGTGGTATGCCAGCCCGTTCGCGTAACCTTGCCGTGTGACCCCCCAGCCGCCGAGCGCCGCGGCCTGGTTCAGCACCGCCAACGCCCGCGCGTTGCCGGCGAGCAGGCCTTGCCGGTAGGCCAGCGGATCGGTTCGCGAGGCCAGCGCCGCCTCGTCGACGGCGCTTTCGCAGGCGAATGCATTGATCGAATTGCCGACCGAGCGCCAGAAGCCGACCGGAACCGTTGCCGGATGGCGCACCCAGTCCATCAGCCGGTTCGGCAGCGCATAGGGCAGGCCGGTCGCGCCCTCGGTCGCCTGGTCATCGAGCTGCCCGTCGACGATATAGCCGCGCTGGTACAGGATACTTGGTGAAACGTTACGAAAATCCCAGCTGACGATGCGTCCGCTCTTGTCGAGCCCGACCGTCACGCGGCACACCGCCATCGGCCGGTACTGATCCTGGGTGAAATCCTGCTCGCGCGGAAACACCAGCTGCACCGGCACGCCAAGCGCCTTCGATGCAATCACTGCATAAGCAACAAAATCCTGTTCCAGCTTGCGCCCGAGGCCGCCGCCCATCTGCATGCAATTCACCGTAATTGCCTGCGGCTTCAATCCGGTGATGCTGGCGGCGACCGCCTGCGCGCCCGCCGGCGCCTGCGTCGAGGCCCAGATTTCGCAGGTCCTGGCGGTCACGCGGGCGGTGCAGTTGGGGGTTTCCAGGGTGGTGTGCGGTACGTAAGGCAGAATATAAGTCAGGGTCAGCACTTTTGCCGCGCCTGCCTGGGCGCTGGCGACATCGCCTACGGTTTCGGCGACGATCGCGTTGCCGCTGACCAGCAACGTCTCGGCCTCGGAGAGAATTATCTTGCTTGTCTGCTGTGCGGCATCGGCCGGCAAACTCCAGGTCACCTTCACCTGTTTGACCGCCTGCATCGCCGTCCAGGTGGTACCGTTCGGCCCGGCGTTCGCCACCGCCGCGATGCCGGTGCCGAGATTGACCGCCTGACTGCCGGAAGGCGCCGGCCCCATCGTGGCCACTGTTCCGCCGCGGGTCGGGCAAAGCAGTACCGCGCCATACAGCATGCCCGGCACCACAACATCCGAGCCGTACACCGCCGTCCCGTTCACCTTGGCCGGCAATTCGGGCCGCGGCACCGGCTGGCCGACCAGCACAAAGCCGGAATTCGAGTAAAGTGTCGCTTTCTTCGGCGGTTTCAGTTGCGAGGCGGCCGCCGCCACGCTGCCGAACGTGACCGATTGGCCGGTTGCCTTCACCACCACTTTGCCGCCGGCCGCCACGCACGCCTTCGGTTTTACGCCCATGGCCGCGGCACCGGCCTCGATCAGCATCTGCCGTGCGATGGCACCGGCTTCCAGCAGCGCTGAAAAATAGCCGCGTACGCTCGAACTGCCCGCCGTTGTTTGTGCGCCGAGCAGCGGATTGTCGAACACGGCAGCCAGCGGCGCCGGTCCCACCTGCACCTGCGGCCAGTCGACGCGCAATTCCTCGGCGACGATCTGCGCCAGGGCGGAATAAATCCCCTGGCCCATCTCCTGGCTGCCACTCAGGATCGTGACGGTTTCGTCGGTGCCGACGCTGACCCATGCGGTAATCCGGTAGGTCCCGCCGGTGGCGCGCGCGCGACCCGGTACTCCGACGCCGATCAGCAGGCCGCCGCAGGCGGCGACCCCCGAAAACAGGAAATTGCGGCGGTTCAGGCCAACGCCGGCGCCATGCGCGGCGCGCGCCGCACATGGTTCGCAGTCACATGACGGGTCGCGATCCGCCGACGGCGATAAGGCGGCAGATGATGCGCGCCGCGCGGCGATGGCGGCGGCGTAACGCATCAGCCGCCGGCCGCGCTATGGATCGCCGCGCGCATGCGCGTATAGGTGCCGCATACGCAGATATTGTTCATTGTGACGTTGATATCGGCATCGCTCGGTATCTTGCCGTTGGCGATCAATTGCGTCGCCCGCAGGATCTGGCCGGACTGGCAGAACCCGCATTGCGGCACCTGGTGCGCGATCCACGCCTGCTGCAACGGATGGCTGCTGTCTGCTGAAAGTCCCTCGATCGTGGTGACCGGCGCGCCGTTGATATCGGCCATGGTGATCTGGCAACTGCGCTGCGGCGTGCCGCCGACCAGAATGGTGCAGGCGCCGCATACCGAAATGCCGCAGCCATATTTCGTGCCCTTGAGGCCGATCACGTCGCGGATCAGCCACAGCACCGGTGTCGAAGGGTCGGACTGTATCTGGTACGTCTGGCCGTTGACGGTCAGGCTGGCCACGCGCCGAACTCAGATAAAACCGAGCGCCGGGTACGTCTGGCCGAGGATCGCCGTCGCATCGCCGCCCATCGCCACGATCAGGTCGGAGAGCACGTTGCGGAAATCCACCGACATCTTCAGGTTGCCGTTCGGGTCGAACTGTTTCAGGCTCGGATAGGTGCCATATACGCCGCCCTTCACCTGATCGCCGAACACGAAGCTCACCGTGCCGCCGCCATGGTCGGTGCCGAAATCCAGATTGGCGGCCGGCCGGCGCCCGAAATCCGACATCGTCATGATCACCACGTTCCGGGAAGCACTGGCGGCAGCCAGGTATTCGTAGAAATTCACGATCGATTGCCCGAGCTGGCTCAGCAGCGTCGGCTGATACAGTGCCTGCTGGTAGTGCGTATCGTAGCCGCCCTGCACGGCAAGGAAGCCGCGCACGCCGGCGCCGCCGACGATCAGGCGTCCGATATCGCGCAACTGATAGTCGAGCCAGCTCTGCAGCGGATAGCTACTGGCCTTCTCGTGCTTGGCAATCGCCTGTACGGTCTTGATATCCGAGAGCGCGGTCTGCATGATCTTCTGATCCGCCCGCCCGGTCGGGCTCGAAGCCGGCAGCACGCCGATTTTCTTGTAGGCGCCCTCGAGCTTCTTCTGGTCGTCGCTGACGCCGTAATTGACCCCGAAATAATCCATCGGCGGGTTGATCACCAGGCCCTGATGCGTGCTGCCGACCACCAGCTGCGAACTGCCGCCCATCGACGCGGTCGCGCCAAGCGCGCCGCCCTTCACGCCATCCAGCGACAGGCCGAGCCAGCCCGGCGGCGTGACCAGGCCGATATTGATCTGCCCGGTCAGCCAATCCATTGTCGCGTTGGTGTGGCTCAGCGCATTCGTTTCAGCGAGCGGCAGCGAAACACCGGCGATCACCGCCAGGTTGCCGGTGGTATAGAGATCGCGCATCGCCAGCATCGAGGGCGTGAACGCGTAGTCGGTCGCCTGCAGCGGCGGCACTTTCGGGTCCGCATTGAACGCCAGCAGCGAGAGGTCGCTCTCCGAATAAGCCAGGTTCAGGCCCTGCGGCGGTGCCGCCGGCGTGCGCAGCTTGTAATAGTTGCCGTATTGCGGCAGCGGCACGACGGTGTTCAGCCCGTCATTGCCGCCGGACAGCAGGATCGACACGACAATGAGGCCGTTGGAGTTCGCCTCTTCGGCGGCGAGGCTGTTGCAGAACAGGGGGGTTACCGCGAGGCCGCCCATGCCGCCCAGTATGTTCCGGCGTTTGATCAGCATGTCAGTTCACCGCATAGTCAGGGGCGTTGAGCAGCAGCCAGATGGCGCCGCGGATCTGGTTGTCGCTGGGCGTCTTGCCGAGATACGCGCGCAGGATCGATTGAAGGTTCGCCGACCCGCCATCCAGCATCGCGTCGAGCAGGTAGGTGGCGATTTCCTCGCCATGCGTGCTGCCGATCCGCGTTCGCAGCGTCGGGATGTCGATATAGGTATCGGTATAGGCGCCGCTCGGTTGCGCATTCGTGATGTTCGCGAACACGCCGGTGCGGTCCAGCACCGTGCCGGTATTGGCGGTGGTGGCGAGATAGCCCGGCCGGTAAAACGAGAACACCGTGGCCGGATAGAACAGCTGCTGGCCCAGACCGTTCAGCTCCGAAAGCAGGCTGCCGCCAGGTGCGACGTTCGCGGTGGCCTGCAAGGTTCCCGGGACTTCCCGCAGCGCCCCGAGCACAAGCTCCGCCGGCTGTTTCAGCATGCCGTTATAGTAGCTGTTGAAGTCGGGATGGTTGACGACGGCGGTGATCACCTGCGCGATCTGGTCGGGCGCCCGCTTGGTGCTTTCCCAGACCGCTGCGATGTCGGAAATATATTGCGCCGGCGGATCCTCGGTGACGAAGCGCTGCAGCAGTTCCTTGGCCTCGAACGGCGCCGTCGACGGCCGGGTCGCAAGTTGCTGCATGACGTATGCGATCGCCGTGCCGTCGGTCGGCACCTTCTGCGACTTGCCGAAATATTTCAGCGGGCCGCTATAGTGGTTGCCCGGGAAATACTGCACCGAAAAACGTGTCTGCGGATTGTTGTTGTTGTTATCGTAGACGACGCCGTAGCCGGTCATCGCTTTGGCGAGCGCTTCGACGTCCTTCTGGTTGTAGTTCAGCGCCGGCTGGCCGTTCTTCCCGAGCTTGATCGATCCATCCTGGTTGAGCGTATAGATGCCCATCGAATAAAGCTGCATGACCTCGCGGGCGAAATTCTCGTTCGGCTCCGAGCCGGCATTGTAGTTGTTGTTCAGCCAGATCAGCATCGCGCCTTCCTGCGCGACCGCGGTCAGCAGCGTTGCGAAGTTGCCGAGGGCATTGGCGCGTATCGCCTGGTCGTAATGATACATCAGCGCCGGATCGCCGACATTCTCCAGTCCGACGGAGAAATGATCCAGCCAGTGCAGCTCCAGCTTGGCCTGCAGCTGCCGCGGCGTCAGGATCATATGCTGCAGGACGGCGCGTTCGAAGATGTTGGAGTCCGGCAGGCCGCCATTGACCAGTTGCGTCGGCAGAGTCTCCAGGATGGACCCGGAATCATCGAGCGCCTGCCAATTATCCTGTATGGTCAGCCAGGCCGGGATGCCGGTCCCGAGCAACGACGTCACTGTTTCGGGCGGCGCCGAGAATGCGAAACGGCGAAGGAAATATTGCACTTGCGCGCGCTGTGAGGCCGGCGCCCGCGCCGTGGTTCCGCCGGCCGCCAGGTTCGATACGTCCGCCGCGTTGGCTGGCGCCTGTAGGGCCAGAAGGGTCGTTGCCAACAGCACACACGTCAGTGTGCCGCGCCGTCTCAAGGAGGCCATGCGCCAGCTCCGCGCCAATTTTCGAGACGAACCTAAACGAAGGTTCATCTAAAATGCAAAGAAAAATTGACGTGACGCCGGCCAAAAGGCCAAAAAATTAACCTATAGGAAGCAGAACTTTCCGGGATCGCGTCAGCGCATTGATATTGCTGCTATTTTAGTTCGAACCCGGCGAGCATCTTGAGCGCTAGCCGCATCCTTGTTGCGTAAGGCGGCTTCAATATCTCGATGGCGGTAAAGAAACGAGGCTTATGCAGGCTTCGTGTGTGCGAAAATTCTAAAAAACCTTCATGGCCATGGTACGCGCCAATTCCGCTGGGACCGATCCCGCCAAATGGCATGTCGTCTTGCGCAACATGCAGCATCGTCGAGTTCACGGTGACGCCGCCGGAGATCGTTTGATCTAAAATTTTGCGCTCCGTCGCGCTGTCGTTCGTGTACGCATACAGGGCCAGCGGACGCGGTCGGGTGTTCACGAAATCGAGAGCAGCATCGAGGTTTTCGGTCCGCACCACCGGCAGGATCGGCCCGAAAATCTCGTCCTGCATCAGCTTGCCGTCGAGTGGCGGGTTCAGCACGACGGTCGGCGGAAAATGCCGGGTATTGCCGGTCGGCTTGTCGCGATGGCGCAATATGGTCGCGCCCGCCGCCTCCGCTTCGGCAACGAGGCCGGTCAGCCGCGCATGGTGCCGGTCCGAAATCACCGCGGTATAATCCGGATTGCCATCGAGTTTCGGATACATCGCCTCGGCCGCCGCCAGCACGGAGTGGGCGAATTTTTCGGCGCGGCCACCGGTCACCAGCGCATAATCCGGTGAGACGCAGGTCTGGCCGGCATTGAAGAACTTGCCCACCGCCACCGATTTCGCGGCTTTGCCGACGTCGTAATCTTCCGCCACGATCACCGGGCTCTTGCCGCCCAGTTCCAGTGTCACCGGCACCAGGTTCTCCGCCGCCGCCCGCATCACCTCACGCCCCACATGCGTGCTGCCGGTGTACAGCAGGTGATCGAATTTCAGGGCGCAAAATGCCCGCCCCACCGCAACATCGCCCTGCACCACGGCAACCTGCTCGGGCGGAAAAATGTCGCCCAGCAGCTTGGCGAGCAGTGCAGATGTCGCCGGGGTCAATTCGCTCGGCTTGATCATGCATCGATTGCCCGCGGCGAGAATATCGACGAGCGGCCCGAGCGTCAGGTAGATCGGATAGTTCCATGGTGCGACCACGCCCACGACGCCCTTCGGCGTATACTCGACGCGGTTTACCGCCGGTTTGAAATTGAGCCCGACGGCGCGTCGTTGCGGGCGCATCCAGCCAGCGAGATGCTTGCGTGCGAAGCCGCACGCGGCAATTGTCGGCAGGATTTCCGCCAGCACCGTTTCGGGCCGCGCGCGATTGCCGAAATCGGTGCCCAGTGCATTGGCGATCGCATCCTGGTTCTTCTTCACCGCTGTTTCCAGGCGCTGCAGATGCTCCGCGCGCTCGCGCGCCGTGGGCCGCGGCGCCGCCATGAATGCCGCCCGCTGCCGCTCCAGCAGCCGGCTCAGCAACTCCTCAATGCCACCAGGCGCGCTGGCAAACTGGTCCATGGAAACCTCCTCCTGCGTGGTGCCGTTTTCAGCTTGGCGCTTCGGGCGGCAGCGTGCGACCCACCTGGGCGCAACGCAAGCATCGCATTGCGGCCCTTGCCGCACCATATCCAGCGCGGTCGCCCATGTCGGTGATCCCACGGAGCATGTTCATGCGCCGATTTCTTGCAGCCTTCCTGGCCGTAATTCCGCTCGCCGGCAACGCCCAGCCAGCGCCCGAAACCAGCGGCGGCCTTCCCTATGGTACGCTGACCAAACCGCTGTCCGATTTCATGGGCCTGCCCCCACCTAGCCGCGACAAGCTCATTTTCATCGAGCGCGTGGTGAGCCGCGCCGGCACGCCGCTGAGCCCGCCACCGCGTCTCACGATCTTCGCCGCCGGCGGCGCCCTGGTTGTTCCGGTGGCCGCCGACGGCACTGTCACGCTGCCGCTTACCGCCGCGCTGCGGGCCGAGAATCCCACGGTGGGCATCGATCAGCCGCGCGGAACGATGAGCCTGGAAATCATTCTCGCGGTGGCGCCGCCGCCCCATTTGCGCATGCCGTACACCTGGTTCGTCAGCGCCGGCGCGCAGGCGCGCGACGCCGCCGCGATCGCCGCCCATTCCAATGCCGGCCTGCTGGCGTCCCTGTTCGCGCCCCGGCTGCGCGGGCTGGCCATCAGCTTCGCCCCGGGCAGCCGGGGCCAGGTGTTCTATCTGGTTGGCGCCAGCCGCGAAGTTCTCTCGCCGGGGGCCAACGGCACCACCGAGCTGCGCCTGGACCGCAAACAGGCGGAGGCCGAAGTGGAGTTTTCCGCCGCACCCACGTTAATTGAACCATTGATCGATTAGCCCCGGCGACGTCGTCGAACGAGCAACAATTAATCAAAAGTTTTTGCTTCTTTTTTCAAAAAGAAGTGCTTTTTCTTGTTCTTTTTTGAAAAAAGAAGCAAAAAACTTTTGTTCATTTGGCCTTCGTCTTGGGCCGAAGCATCCGATTAACTGCCGGTCAAGCAGAATTCCAAATGCCGTCGAGGACCCGCAGCAACTGTCGGAAATCCTCCGGCACTTCGGTTTCGAACCGCATCATTATTCCGGTTCGCGGATGGCGGAACCCAAGGCTTCGCGCATGCAGCGCCTGGCGGGGAAAATCCAGCAGCGCCCGCCGCGCTTCTTCCGGCAATCCCCGGCTCACCGCCGGAATGCGCCGCAAATACACCGGGTCGCCCACCACCGGATGCCCGCGGCTCGCCAGGTGCACCCGGATCTGGTGTGTTCGCCCGGTCGCCAGCCGGCATTGCAGCAGGCTCACGCTGCCCGCGAACACGCGCTCGGTGCGGTAATAGGTCAGTGCCGCGCGCCCGCCTCGCGTCACCATCGCCATTCGCTTGCGGTCGCGCGGATCCCGCCCGATCGCGCCCTCGATTTCACCCGCGGCGGGGCTGGCCACGCCCCACACCAGCGCCACGTATTCGCGCTCCAGATCGCGGGCCGCGAACATCGCGGATAGCCCGGCGAGCGCCGCCTCCGTCTTCGCCACTACCATCACGCCGGAGGTATCGCGATCCAGCCGATGCACAATCCCGGGGCGCCGCTCGCCGCCGATCCCCGGCAGGCTGTCGCCGCAATGCGCCAGCAGCGCATTGACCAGCGTCCCGTCCTCGTTGCCGGGCGCCGGGTGCACCACCAGCCCCG
>JAATGE010000012.1 GCA_015654825.1 Rhodospirillales bacterium | reverse complement strand
TGGCAAGGTACGCCCGCAACTCCTCGCGGATCGGCCGCCAGCGCTCCAGGAACGCCTCGAACAGCCCGAAATCGACGGAATTCAGCCGCCGCAGTTCGGTGTCCATTTCCGGCAGCACCTCCACGTGGTCGTGGATATCGGTATTGACGCGCACCCGCGCTTCCGGCGTGCGTGGGTTGCCCATCAGCGTTGTCAGCGCCCGCAGGCCCAGCGGGTACATTTCCTGCAACCCTATGAAGGCGTAGTTTTCCATCACGTAGCGCACCGCCCCCTCGATATCGCGGGCTTCCACGATCGGGCGCGGCACCAGTGCGATCGCCGTCTTGTTGTGCACATGCTTGCGCGCGACGTAGGCGTTGAAGTCCGGCGTGCTGCGGATGAACGCCTCGCGCGCCAGGTTCATCGAGCTGCGCTGGTACCGATAATCCGAAACGATGCGGTTGATCGGGTGGCGCAGCATGGAAAAGCAGCGCAGTTCCGGGATGGCGTGGCGCAGCATGTCGGTATGGCGCGCGACGATATGCCCGGCGGCAAAGCGGTAGGGCACTTCGCGGTGCCGCCCGATGAAACGCTGCACCGCCTCGTCGAACAGCACCTGGTACGGCTTCGTCGTGTCGGTGTAGTCGATTTCGATATTGGCATACGGCGTCAGGAACGAGGCCAGATCCGTTTCCAGCGAGCTGCCGGCGGTTTTCGGCACGTGCACGAACAGCCACAGCGGCGCGCCCTCGCCCGCCTCGGCGAAATAGCGTTCGAAGTCTCCGGAAAACAAGCTGGCCAGCACGCGATGCGATCCTTCAGGCTCAAACCCGGGCCGACCCGCCGCGGGCCGGTAGAGTTGCCACGCCAATATGCGGTTGGCAAAGCCGACGGGGTAACAAATGCTTAACCAACAGCGCCATTTGTCATCGCCTCCCCAGCGAAGCCATCACCCATGTCGTGTTTCCAGGCGTCATCATTCCCGCCGATGACGGGGGTCCGGGGCCTCAGGCCCCGCCGTGCGCAGCACGCTTTCGCGTGACGGCCCAGGGCAGGGCCCTGGCCTTCCCCTTCACTCCTCCGGATACCCGAAAGCGCTGAAGAACGCCCCCCAATCCGCCGCACACCGCGCCTTCAGCGCATCGGGCAGGTTGCTGCGCCACCGCGCCACCGAGGCTTCCGGCGAGACGCTGGTGCCATGCCGCCGGAACACTTCCCGCCCGCGGTCGCCCGCGTCCGGCTCGATCCGCACGCCGAGGAACGCGGACATCGCCTCGAAGCAGGCCTCGTCGCCGCGCACCATATCCTCGTAGCGCAGGATGTGGATGTCTTCCCGCGCCTCGTCGCGGATCGCCAGCAGCTGCTTCGAGGCATGTGAAAGCTGCGTGAAAGCCTTGTCCGCGCTGCTGGAGAAATACGCCATGTGCGAGCACAGCACGTCGCGCGGATCGCGCACGATCACCAGTTCGCGCACCCGCCCGAACACCCGGCGCGTGAACATGCGGGTCGGCTTGTGCAGGTTGTTGCCTTTTTCCGCGAAGAACCCGGCCTGCTTGCCTTTGTCGCGGGCCAGCCGCCGGTAGTATTCCTCGATCAGGTCCCGCGCGTTGTCGGCCAGCCGGTCCGGCGCGTACTGGTCGAAATAGTCGCGCACCGGCGCCGCGGCGCGGAACGCCTGGGCGTATTGCGGGCTGTGGAACGGATTGAAGCCGATATGGTAGCCGTCGCCCTCCAGCCGGTCCGGATGGCTCGAATGTTCCAGGTCGGCCGGCGTGGTCAGCACGTTGAACGCAGCGGCGTGGTACGAAATCAGCCGCACCTCGTACGGCACCAGCTCGGCCGCGACGATTTCCTCCGCCCGCGCCAGCAGCCCCATCAGCAGCGTGGTGCCGCTGCGCCCCGGCGCCGTCACCAGGATCGGGAACTGGCGCTGCGCCGCCACGGCCGGGTCGGCCCCGGCACCATGTGCCGGCACCGACGGCACCTGCGCCCGCGCCACCGTATGCCGGCCGTTCGGCAGCGGCTTGCCGTCCTCCTGGTAGCTGACCACCACGACATGGTCGCGCTCCGCGCCGAGCGGTTCGGGGAACGTGAACAGGAACCCGTGGCGGCCGTCGCCGAAGCGCCCGAGGCTCGCGAGGTCGTTGCGCGGACGCTCGGCCACCACGTCGGCAAGATGCACGCCGTCGACCGAGATCGAGACAGTCAGGCGCAGCGCCGGCCGCTCGGCATCGGCCGCCCAACCGGCGACCGTGCGGCGGGATAATGAATCGACGTGCCCGCCTCGCATGAACTCCTGTCCGCTCCCCCCTGCCGCCACCTGGCGCCGCCTTGTTCCGCAGCCTGCCGATAGCGTCAAGCCGGCCCTGCGCCTGGGGTTCCGTTATCTGCCTCCACTTGCCAGCTTTTGGTTAACCCCGCCCCGCGCCGCGCTCCACGACCGCCTCCAAGCCGACGCACGACTGGTCTTCTTGGGCCCCCACCGCTAGAGGATGCGGCGATGCCGGCGGACGCACCCGATCCTGTAACGATAGCCCCGCGCCGGGTGCCGCTGCGCCGTCAGCTCGGCGCGGCGCCGGGCGGCCACGCCGACGCGGCAACCCTGCAATTCCACGCCGCCGCCAACCTGGCCTGCGGCGATCGCGACGTACTCACCGGCTACCAGCTCTTCCTCGGCCGCGACCCGGAAAAATCGTTCGTCATCGCCGACAACAAGGCCAACTCGGTGCGCGGCTTCATCATCGGCCTGCTCGCCTCCACCGAGTTCCACGGCGCGGTCATCGCACCGATGCAGCGCGGCCAGGCGATGCCGCACGAACGCACCTCGCTCGGCCCGACCGCGGCGCAGGCCGCCTGGATTACCGACGTCCTGGTCATGCCGGCGCCGGTCGCCGCGGCACTCCTGGCGGCGCCCACCTGGCGCGCCTTCTTTACGGCCCTGGCGGGTGTCCCCGGCGTTTCGCTGGCCCCGCCCCCCGCCGAGCCGGCGCGCACCAGCGAAGTCGCCCCGTCCGACGCCGAGGAAGGCTTCCTGCTGATCAGCGTCGACCAGCCGAAGCCGGGCGAACGGCTGCACCCGGGCGCGCTGATATCGGGCAACGGCTGGGCCATCGCCGGCACCGACATCGTCGAGGTCGCGGTCTGGCTCGACGATTCGCAGCTCACCCTGGCCCGCTACGGTCTGCCGCGCCCCGATGTGGCGCGCAATTTCCCGCATTACCGGCACGTCGATCATTGCGGCTTCGCGTTCTCCGCCCAGGTGCCGCAGGACACCGTCCTGACGCGCCACAGCCAGCTCGTGGTGGTGGTGCGCACCGCCTCCGGCCAGATCGGCCGCAAGGGCGTGCGCATCGAACCGCCGCCGCAGGCCGCGGCCGCGGCCACCACCGCGCCGGCACAATGGCCGATCCGCCTGTTCGTCGAGGATGTGCGGGTCGACGCGGCCGCCACGCTGCGCCTGCGCGGCTGGGCGGTGTCGCGCGCCAAACTCGCCTCGGTCAACGTGTTCCTGGCCGAAACGCTGCTCGGCAGCGCCGAAACCGGTCTGTCCCGCCCCGATATCGCGGCCACCCACGGCGAGTATCCCAACGCCCCGCAAAGCGGCTTCGTGTTCACCGCCGACCTGCGCGGCCACCCCGCCGGCCCGTACGCGCTGCGCGTGCAGGTCACCGACGACGAAGGCATGCAGCGCCAGTCCATCGTGCCGATCACGGTGCCGGCGATCGCCGCCCCCGCCGTGCCGGCCGAAGCGCCGGTGACCCCCAGGGCCGAAGCTGCCGCGCCCGCCGCCGCGCCG
>JAATGE010000660.1 GCA_015654825.1 Rhodospirillales bacterium | reverse complement strand
TCCATATCGTCGCAGACGGCCGTTACTTTCGTCAGCGCATCGGGTCCGTTGCCGATCAGCGTGGCGCCCTTCACCGGCGCCGTGACCTTGCCATTCTCGATCAGGTAGGCCTCGCTGGCGGAGAACACGAACTTTCCGGATACGATATCGACCTGTCCGCCGGCGAAGTTCACCGCATAGAGCCCGCGTTTCACCGACGCGATCATGTCCGATTTGCGATCGCGGCCGCCGAGCATGATGGTGTTGGTCATGCGCGGCATCGGCACGTGCGCGTAACTTTGGCGCCGTCCGTTGCCGGTGGGCGCCGCACCCATCAGGCGCGCATTCAGCCGGTCCTGCATGAAGCCGGTCAGCACGCCGTCCTCGATCAGCACTGTGCGGCTGCTCGGCGTGCCCTCGTCGTCCACGGTCAGCGAGCCGCGGCGGTCGGGCAGCGTGCCGTCGTCCACGACGGTAACGCCGGGTGCCGCAACGCGCTGGCCCATCAGGCCGGAGAAGGCCGAGGTTTTCTTGCGGTTGAAATCGCCTTCGAGGCCGTGGCCGATCGCTTCGTGCAGCAGGATGCCGGGCCAGCCGGCGCCGAGCACCACCTCCATTTCGCCGGCCGGCGCCGCCACCGCGTCGAGTTTCAGCAACGCCTGGCGCAACGCTTCATCGACCGCGTCCTGCCAGGTCTGTTCGGTCAGCAGGCGGGAAAAATGCTCGCGGCCGCCGAGCCCGTGGGTGCCGCTTTCGCGCTTGCCGTCGCGCTCGACCACCACGGAGACGTTGAGGCGCACCAGGGGGCGCAGGTCGGCGGTGCGGCCGCCGTCGGCGCGGATGATCTGCACCGCCTGCCACTCGCCGTGCAGCGAGGCCATGACCTGGGCGACGTGCGGATTGCGGCCACGGGCGTAGGCGTCGATGGCGGCGAGCACGCCGGCGCGGTCGGAAAAACTGCCATCGGCGAACGGGCTGCTGTCCGTGTAGAGCCGCGAATTGGTCAGGCGCGGCGGTTCGGACGATACGCCGCTGCGGCCGGCGCGTATGGCGCCGACGGTTGCGGCGGCGCGGGCCAGTGCCGCTTCGGACAATTCGCCGGCGTGGGCGTAGCCGGTTTCCTCGCCGAGCACGGCGCGAAGCCCGAAACCGAGCGCGGTGTCGAAGCCGGCGGCGCGGATCCGGCCATCCTCGAGCGAAATCGACTCCGACTCGCGGTATTCCAGGAAGAGCTCGCCATCATCGGTGCCGGCGAGTGCGGTGGCCGTCATGCGCGCGGCGGTGTCGCGATCCAGCGTGGCGTCGGCACGGCCGAAAAAGAGGTCGTCGGTGGTAGCGAGGGCGGACATGGATACTCCGAATTCAGTCGTCGGCAGCCAGGCATCGGTGGTCGGGAAGGCCGTCGGGAGGGGCGGCATTTCCGATCACTGACGGCGGAGCACCCGATGGCTTACTTTGCACCCCTCAGAGTATGGGTAGCCGCAAGCGCCGCCGCCAGCAGCAGTACGGCGGTGCCTTGGTGCGCGATCGCGACCGGGATGGCGACAACGCTCAGCAGCGTCGCAATGCCCAGGCCGTATTGCAGCAGCAGCACGCCGCCGAGCAGCAGCACGGCCTGGCGCGCCTGGCGCGGCAGCTCGAGCCGCAGGCCCGCGATCAGCGCGGTCAGCACCGTGATCGCGGTCAGCGTTGCCAGCAGCCGATGGTTGAACTGCACTGTGATCGGGTTTTCGGTCAGGTTGCGCAGCGCCGGGTGCAGGTCGCCGTAGCCGGCGGGGAAAAGCCTGCCGTCCATCAGCGGGAAGCTGTTATAACTCAGCCCGGCATGCAGGCCCGCGGTGAAGCCGCCGGCGACGATGGTAAGCGCCACCATGGCAGCTGCGAGCTGGCACAGCCGCCGCAGGCGGTAGGCCCCCGGGACGGATGTCGGCACCGGCTCCGCCGTGCTCAGCGCGGTCCAAAGGATGGCGGCGAACAGGCACAGCGCGAGTGCGAGGTGGATCACCAGGCGGTACGGCGAGACGGCGGTGCTTTCGGGGAAAAACCCGGAGGACACCATGAACCAGCCGGCGGCGCCCTGCAGGCCGCCCAAGGCGAACAGCAGCAGCAGGCGCGGCACCAGCCGGCGCTCGATCGCGCCGGTGACGGCGAACCAGATCAGCGGCAGCAGGAACACCACGCCGATCAGCCGGCCCCACGCGCGGTGGGTCCATTCCAGCCAGAAGATCTGCTTGAACCCGTCGAGGTCCATGCCCGGGTGGAGCAGACTGTATTGCGGGATTTTCTGATATTCGCCGAACAGGCGCGCCCATTCCGCCTGGGACAGCGGCGGCAGCGCCCCGGACAGCGGCGCCCATTCCATGATGGAAAGCCCCGATCCGGTAAGGCGCGTGGCGCCGCCGAGCAGCACCATGCCCCAGATCATGAAGGCGACGACGAACAGCCAGACCGCCACGCGGCGCCGGTTGCGGCGGAACAAAGCCGCCTCGGCGCTCGGGAAGGTGCGATCGTCGAAAGGCATGGGATGGTTTAGCCAAGCCCGCGCGAATGCGAAAGGGTTTCAGGCGACGCGACGTTGAAATGCCGCCGAGACCGGGGAAGCCGCTGGGTCGCCCAGGGAACCCGGTTGCAATTCCTGGCATTCTACCGCGCGACCCGGGAACTTCTATCTGGTAGGGTGCGCCATGTCCCGCCGTCATTTCGAGGTCACGCCTGACCTTATGTTGCGCGCCTATCGCGCCGGCCTGTTTCCGATGGCCGAGACGCGGCGTGGCGAGCGGCTGTACTGGCTCGATCCGGAGCTGCGCGGCATCCTGCCGCTGAGCGGCTTTCACCTGTCGCGGCGCCTGGCGCGCACGGTGCTGAGCGGCGCGTTCGAGATCGCGGCGGACCGGGATTTCGGCGCCGTCATCGCCGGCTGCGCGGAGGCTGCCGGCGGGCGCGAGGACACCTGGATCAACCAGGATATCGAGCGCCTGTTCACCGCCCTGCATCGGGACGGGCACGCCCACAGTGTCGAGGCTTATGTCGACGGAAAGCTGGCCGGCGGCCTGTATGGCGTGGTGCTGGGCGGCGCCTTTTTCGGCGAGAGCATGTTTTCGCGGGCGCGCGACGCCTCCAAGGTGGCACTGGTGCATCTGGTGGCGCGGCTGCGGCTGGGTGGGTTCATGCTGCTGGACACGCAGTTCGTCACCGCGCACCTGGCGCAATTCGGCGCGCGCGAAATTCCGAGGAAGCAGTACAAGGCGCTGCTCGATCGCGCCGCCGCGGCGCCGGCAAGCTGGCCCGCGGCACCCGCGGCCGATGCCGTAGAGGCCGAAATCAGGGCAATGGCGGCCGCCTCCCGCCAAATGGAGTGAAGACGTGACGCGGGCATTGCACACCGAATTTCAGCGGGGTTTTGCGGGGGCGGCGCGCTGCACCGGCCTTTTCCTTGTTCTTGCGCTGGTCTCCTCGCCCTGCTGGGCCGAACTGCGTCCGCGCCTGGCGCCGGCGCGCGACGTGACGGTGGATTACACGGTGCAACCGGCCGGCCGTGTCGCGGTCGATGTGCGCGTGGAGATCCTGGCCGGCGGGCAGCATCTGCGTATTACCAGCGCCGAGTTGCCGACCACCTTCCTGGTCAACCGGACGACCGGTGTCGCTGCAGTGCTGCTGCCGATATTGCGCGCCTATTCCGAGGTGAGCATCACCGGCTACGACCCGGAGATGGGCGTGCTGCGCGGTGCGGTTTTCGCGCGCGGTGGCCGCGCGCGGGTGGCCGGGCGCGACTGCACGCTGTGGCGGGCCCGCTCGGCGCAGGGGCAGGCGCACGGGTGCATTACGGAGGATGGGGTTATTCTGCAGGGTGGCGCTGCGTCGGCGCGAAACGGCGAGCTTGGTACCGTGCGCGCCACACGGGTCGCGTATGGCGCGCCGCCACGCAATGAGTTCGAAATTCCCGCCGGTTTCCAGCGCAGCCCGGTCGGGCTCGATGCCATTGGGCCGCTGCAATGAAGCGATGGGCGGCGTTGGCGGTATTGCTGTTGCCGCTGCCGTGCCTGGCCGAGGCACCGCTGGTGCAGCCCGCGCGCGATGTCGATGTCACCTACAAGGTTCCGGTCGCCGGTGGCGCGGATATGGCCATCCTGCAGCGGCTGCGCTTTTCGGCCGCGCTGCACCGCCAGCGCGTCGACCTGCCGACGTCGGGCAACTGGATGATGCTCGACTTCCAGTCGCGCCGGATGGCGATGGTGCGCGACGAAAGCCGGGAGATCGTCGATCTGCCGGCGCCGGATGCCTCGACCCAACCAGGCGCGGGCGCCGCGTTCGCACGGCTCGGGCCGGCGAGCGTCGCCGGGCTGGACTGCACCGAGTGGCGGACGCGCGATACGCGCGGCCAGGAGACGGTGGCGTGCTACACCGCGGACGGCGTGCTGCTGCGGGCGCGCAACGAAAGCGCGGTGCTGATGGAGGCGGTGGACGTTAAATACGCAACGCAGGGGGCGGAGGTGTTCGCGCTGCCGGAGGGCTATTCGCACCAGAAACCGGCGGCGCCTTGAGTGGGTCAGAAAGGCCAGGGCTCTGCCCTGGACCCGCTGGGGACAAGTCCCCAGACCCCCTTTAGCGCTGCGCGGCTTTTCATCATCTCCCCGGCGAAGCCTGTACCAGGCACGATTTTTCAGGCTTCGCCGTTCCCTGCAATGAACGGGGGTCTGGGGCCTCAGGCCCCAGCGGGTCCAGGGCAGAGCCCTGGCCTTTCCTTCGCTACCCCTACCTAACGTCCCCTAAACACCGCCTCGCGTTTCTCAATGAACGAGGCGCGGCCTTCGGCGGCGTCTTCCGTGCGGTAGAGTTCGGTATTGTGCGCCGTCATGAAGCTTGCCGCTGCGAGCACGCTGGGACCGGCCGCGCGCCTGCAGGTTTCAATGGTTCCCTGCACCGCCAGGGGCGCGCGCGCGGCGATGCGGTCGGCGAGTTCCAGTGCGCGCGGCAATTGCTGTCCGACCGGCACTATTTCCTGAACCAGCCCGAGCCGATACGCTTCCCGCACGTCGAATTCGTCGCCGGTCAGCAGCCAGCGCATGGCGTTGCCCCAGCCGGCGCGTTCGACAAGCCGAAATGACCCGCCATGCCCCGCCATGATTCCGCGCTTGGGTTCGAGTTGGGCAAACCGGCAGTTCTCGGCCGCGATGACGATGTCGGCCGCCAGCGCCAGTTCCATCGCAATGGTAAAGCTGATGCCCTGCAATGCCACGATCATCGGCTTGCGCCGCATGGGTTCGCGGATCTGGGTCGGCTCGACCAGGCTGAGCGGCACATAGGGCTGCCCCGCCCGGCGAAGTTCGGCCATCATCGGCAAGTCCAGACCGGCCGAGAAATGCTCACCCAGGGCATGCAGCACGCCGACGAGAAGTTGCGGGTCCTGTTCCAGCAGCGTGTACGCCTCACCCAGTTCGCGGAACATTTTCGGCGTGAATCCGTTGCGCTTTTCCACGCGGTCGATCGCGATCACCAGCACCGGGCCGCGCCGCTCCGTGGTTACCGCGCCATCCGGGCTGCGTTGCGTCATGGCGTTGCCGCCGCGCCGAGAAAACCCACCAGGGCGGCGGCGAGCGAAGCCACCGCCCGCCTGGCGAGTTCCGAATCGCGGGTCATTTGCAGAAAGCCGTGCACTGTCCTGGGCCAAAGCTCGATGTGAGTGGCAACACCCGCTTGCTGCAGCCGCGCCGCGAGCAGCCGGTTCTCGTCCGCCAGCACGTCGCATTCCGCAATGCCGACATACACCGGCGGCAGACCTTCGAGCCGTGCATGCAACGGCGCCGCTTCATTTGATTGCGGTTCGGATCCGAGATAGCCCGCCCAGAACCAATCCATCCGCTCGCCGGTAAGACCGTAGCTGCCGTCGCCGTATCGTTGCCTGCTTTGGGTTTCCACTCCGGGCGCATAGCAACCGTAGGCCAGGCCCAGCCCGGCCGGGAGTTTTCGCCCGGCATCCCGCTCGCGCAAGGTCAGCGCCAGCGCCAGGTTCGCGCCGGCACTGTCGCCCGCCAATGCGACCCCGCCCGCGCCCAGACCGAGCGGGCCGTCCGCCAGCCAGCGCCAGACGCTGGCCGTATCCTGCAGGGCAGCCGGAAAAGGGTGTTCGGGGGCCAGCCGGTAGTCGAAACCAATGACGCGCGTGGCACTCTCGCGCGCGAGGAAACGCATCGTTCGGTCATGCGTATCGACATCACAGGCGAACCAGCCGCCGCCGTGAATAAAGAGGATCGCGCCGTCGCCGGCCCCCGGCGGAGTGTAGAGCCGGACGCGCAGATTTCCGTCGTCGCCGCGGACGGAATACTCTTCGATGTGCGCCATGGGCGGCTGCCCATCATTCAACGGCGATGCCGCCGCGTTCATCCGCGCGCGTCCCTCCGCCGCAGGCAAACGCGTCACGTCGAACGGTTCCACTGCCGCCACCTGCCGTGCGCGGGCCAGGAGTATTTCGGCGTCTATGTCGTCTGCGGCACCCATTGGACGAGGCTCCTTCCCGATAGCGGATATGATGTGCGCGCGTCGAACGCGAGGGTGGCGCAGCCGATTTTGCGGTATTGTCGTGGCCGATCAGAAAAACTCGTCGGCATCGGCGCGCTTCGTGCCCTAACGCTGACCTCGGTTGCAACAGCGAGCGCGCCCCAGCGATGTCCATACTCTCCGGCATGCAAATTACCGAACACGCCGCCTTCATCGCGGCGCCGTTCGCGACCATGTCGCTGGCCAAGCTCGGGGCGACAGTCATCCGCATCGACCCGATCGAGGGCGGGATCGACTACCACCGGTGGCCGCTCGGGCCGGGCGGCCACAGCCTGTATTGGGCGGGGCTGAACAAGGGCAAGAAATCGGTGGCGATCGACCTTCGCAAACCGGAGGGGCGCGAGCTTGCGCAGGCCATCGTAACGGCGCCCGGCGACGACCGAGGGCTGTTCGTCAGCAATCTGCCGGCCACAGGCTGGCTCGATCAGGACGCGCTGCGCAAGCGGCGCGGCGATCTCATCATGATCAGCATTGTCGGCAATCGTGACGGATCGACCGCGCTGGATTACACGGTCAACTGCGCCGTCGGATTTCCGGACGCGACAGGTCCCGCGGACGCAACGCTGCCGGTCAATCATGTGCTGCCGGCGTGGGATTTCATTTGCGGCCAGACCGCGGCAACCGCGTTCCTTGCCGCCGATCGCCATCGCCGCAAGACCGGCCAAGGCCAGCTTATTCGGATCGCGCTTTCCGACGTCGCCTGCGCCATCGTTGCCGACATGGGGCTGACCGCCGAAGTGGAGCTCGGCGGCCATGGGCGCGCACGTTACGGTAACGACATCTACGGTGCGTTCGGCCGGGATTTCGCGACCAGCGATGGGCGGCGGCTGATGGTGGCCGCGGTCAGCATCGGCCAGTGGAAGGCGCTGTGCCGCGCAACTAGCATCGGCGACGCGATCGCGGCCTACGAGCGCGACAATGGCCGCGACCTGAGCCGCGATGGCGACCGCTTCGCGGCCCGCGATACAATCGCCCATTTGCTCGAACCCTGGTTTGCCGCACGCACACTGGCGCAGGCTCGCACCCTGCTCGATGCAGCGCGCGTCTGCTGGGGCCCCTACCAGACATTCGAACAACTCGTAGCCGAGGACCCGCGATGCTCGCGCGCCAGCGGGCTGTTTAGTGACGTTGATCATCCTGGCATCGGCGTTGCGCTCACGCCGGCAAGCCCGATCGATTGTTCCGCCTGCCCACCGACACCGCCGCTGCCCGGGCCGTTGCTGGGCCAGCACACCGGTGAGGTGCTGCAAGACGTGCTCGGACTATCGACCGCCGCGATCGCGGATTTGCACGACCGCGAGGTGGTGGGGCCGGTGTCGCGCAGGATGGGGTGAGGTTGAGGACAAGAGAAGGCCAGGGGCTCTGCCCCTGGACCCCGTTGGGGCCTTAGGCCCCAAACCCCAATTTTATTTGTTCCGAGATTGGCGTTGACGCCGAGCGGACCGACATGTCTGGCCGCCTGCCTTGGCGCGCGATTCGGATAGGATCGAAGAGTCTGGCAAAACGGCTTGAAGCCGGTATCGGATTCGGAACAAAAATTAAATGGGGTCTGGGGCCTACTGGCCCCAGCGGGTCCAGGGCAGAGCCCTGGCCTTTGCTTTTCGCTTACCTATCCGCCCTAGCCACGGCGCTTAAAGCGGATAGGCATATGCTTGATGCCCCAAAACAGATTGGAACTCGACATCTCAATCGGCGCCGCGAGTTCGATTTCGTCGAGGCGGTCCAGCAGCACCTCGAGCATGATCTGCATGTCCAGGCGCGCGAGGTGCGCGCCGAGGCAGAAATGTTTCCCCACAGCGTAGCCGAGATGCGGGTTGGGTGCACGGGTAACATCAAAGCGCTCGGGATCGGGGAAGGCCGCCGGATCGCGATTGGCGCCGTGGAACCAGACCACGACCCAGTCGCCCTGTTTGACCGGCTGGCCACCGATCACGGTATCTTCGGTCGTTGTGCGCAACGTGTGCGTCAGCGGCGAGCTATAGCGCACGAACTCGTCGGACGCCACCCGCAGAACTTCCGGATCGTGTCGATTATGATACAGATAGTCGAGCTGGTCGGGGTGGCGCAGCAGCTCGGCCAGCCCGGTGCTCATTGAGGAGCGCGTGGTTTCGTGACCGGCGCCGAAGAACATCAGGCCGTTGAAACCGAGCTGCATGCGCGTCAGTGGTTTCCCCTCGATTTCAGCGCGGGTCATGACTGTCAGCAGGTTGTCCTGTCCCTTGCCGCGAAATTCCTCCGCCAGCGTGGCGCAGGTTTCCATGATATTGGTGACGCCGGCCGTGTTGGTTTCGAGCGGCGTGCCGACGCTGAATTCCGGATCCTCGGGGGCTGCCAGCATGCTGGTCCAGCGATACAGATCGTTCCAGCGGTCCTTCGGAACGCCGAGTATGGCCGAGATCACCGCCGTTGGAACGAAACCGGCGAACTCGGTCGAAAAGTCGCACTCGCCGCGTTCCAGCAGCGCGTCGATCGTGTCGGTGGTGATGGTGCGCACCATGTGCTCCAGCCCATCGACGCCCTTGCGGCTGAATGTATCGGAAAAATAACGCCGCAGGTCGCTGTGCGGAACGCCGTCCATGACGGAAAGCTGCTGTCCGCTGGTGGACATTTCAGTAAAGAACGATGAGGCCGGATCCTCGAATTCCGGGCCCATGGGCAGGTTGGCGCCACTGCGCTGAACGCTGAAGATGCGCGTGTCGTTCATGAATACGAAGCGCGCATCGGCGTAGCGCGTGACGGACCAGAATTTCCGTGTCAGGCGACCGGAAGTCCAGTGAACCGGGTCCTCCGCGCGCAGGCGGCGCCAGATCGCGTGTGGATCGCCGTGTGCGAAGAACACAGGGCTGGTCAGGTTTACATCGTCCTGCGCCACGCCCGGATTTAAATCTACGTCGGCCACGCAACGCTCCCTGTGCAATCGTTCGGTTCAGTCCCTGGCGTCGGTCTTTAGCCCGACCATACGGCACAGCCTGAAAGCAGGAACATTAGAATTTCTCATCCACGCCCTCCATTCGTCATAAATCCGGCATCATAAATCCGCCGGGCGCGCATCGCGCATGAGGTTTACTCAGGTGATGGCAGTATTTAGAGTCTGTTCCGCAGCCGCCGATGCTGCATGAAGCGAGTAACGCGCGGCCCGGAGCGGCCGCGGGACAGCGGCCAGGCAGGGAGCACGCAAGATCGATATCGCGCACCTGCGCAGCTGGATCGGCCGCACTTCGGTGGAGTCCGATTGTGCCTCGCGCGGCCCCCTCGCCGGGTTGGCCGCGCTGCTGGACCATGCCGCCCCCCCGTGGCCGCCGGACGCCGTGCCACCGCTGGGCCACTGGCTGTATTTTCTGCCGAGAGTCCGGCAATCCCGCCTCGATCACGACGGCCATCCCGCGCGCGGCGATTTTCTGCCGCCGGTGCCGCTGCCGAGGCGCATGTGGGCGGGGGGCACCGTTGCGTTTCACGGCACAATCGCCGCCGATGCGCCCCTGCAGCGCCGTTCATCCATCACGGATGTGACGCACAAGCGCGGCGGTTCCGGTGATCTGGTCTTCGTCAGCGTAACGCATGAGATCTACGCGCAGGATACGCTGGCGGTGAGCGAGGTGCAGACCCTGGTCTATCGCGACGCCGCGGGCGAAGCCCCTGCCCCGGCCGCGCCGCCGCCCCGGCCGAGCGATACCACCCGCCGGTTGACACCCGATCCCGTGCAGCTGTTCCGGTTTTCCGCCCTCACGTTCAACGCCCACCGGATCCACTACGATCATGGCTACGCGCGCGAAGAAGGCTATGCCGGCCTGGTGGTACAGGGCCCCTACGTCGCAACCTTGCTGATGGACCTCGCACTGCGCGCCAATCCGGGCCGCGCGGTCGGCAATTTTACGTTCCGCGGATCGCGGCCGCTGATCGCCGGCGCGCCGTGTGACCTGCATGGTCAAGCCGACACCGACGGCATGGACCTCTGGTGCCGCGACGAAGCCGGCCACGAGACGATGACGGCACGCCTGACCTGGCAGGCCGCGCAATGACCGCACGCACCGGATCACCGGTTTGGACGTCGCTGCTGTTCGTGCCCGCGGACCGCGAGGATCGCGTCGCCAAGGCCGGGCGATCGGGCGCCGACGCCGTGATCCTCGATCTGGAGGATGCGGTTTCCATCGAGGCCAAGAAGCAGGCGCGCGCCTCGCTGCAACGCTCGGCCGCGACGCTGCGGCAGGCCGGATGTAGTCTGATCGTGCGCATCAATACCCCGTGGCGGCTGGCCATAGACGACATCGCGGCCGCCTCCCCCGCAGGGCTCGAGACCTTCTCGTCAGCCAAAACTACGAATGG
>JAATGE010000505.1 GCA_015654825.1 Rhodospirillales bacterium | reverse complement strand
GGCTAGAGCGCGCCTGGTTGGGGTTTGATTAAAAAGGCGAGGCCAGGGCTCTGCCCTGGACCCGCTGGGGCCGTAGGCCCGAGACCCCAATTAGCGCTGTGCGGCTTTTCATCGTCTCCCCGGCGAAGCCTGTACCAGACACGATTTTTCTGGCTTTGCCGTTCCCCCCAATGAACGGGGGGTCTGGGGCCTACTGGCCCCAGCGGGTCCAGGGCAGAGCCCTGGCCGTCCATTCTCGTTTGCCTTAGCGCCTATGGGGCAGAACCCCCAGGTCGGCGCCCCCCTCACAACGACTTCGGCGCGCCGACCATCCTTGCACGAACCTGCTTCAGCGCATTGAACAACCCCAGCCGGCTCGCCCACCGACGCGCCGCCGGCATCAGGCTATGCTGCTCGAACAGCTGCCAGCGGAACCGCATGAACGCCAGCGGCGACTGCAGCAGAAAATGGCCGCGAAACCGCAACAGCTGCGCCTTGGTAAAAACCTTTGCGTTGCCGCCGAGCTTGGCCACCAGCGGCGAAAAATGCGGATACAGCTCCATGTTCTGCAGCTGCGTCTTCATGAAATTGCCGATCAGCAGATCGTCGAAATAACCGTATTTGACGGTATCGAGCAGCGAGGCCCGCGGCACGTGAAAATTGACCCCGATCAGTTGGTCCTGCGGCTTGCCCTTGGCACTCGACCGTATAAGGAACTGCCTGGTTTCGCCACCGACCGTGAAGGCGACGAAATCCTGCCAGTGCCGCAGCGTTTCGAATTGCCGGGCGAAACGCTCGACATCTTCCCACTCCGCTTCGCTGAGCCGGGCGTCCCAGTCGTCGTCGCCGTTGGTCGCCGCGATCCGCGTTTCCGGTGGCGCCTCGACCGGCGAATCCGCCGGGGTGACCGCACCGCTGGAAAGGTCCACCACGCTGTACGGACCGATCAGCTGCACGTCGCGCGCGGTCCACAGCTTTTGAATGTCCGGCCAGGTAATGCGAAATTCGTTGGCCCAGGCGGAATCCGGGCGCGTATAGACGTGCTGCGACGAGGACACGCAGTACGCCGATACGCCGAGATATTCCGCGGTGCGCGCCACCGACCAGACGGTGCCCGGCTTGCGTTCGGCGGGATCGGTGATCAGGCGCCGCATGTTCCCGTCGTAGGTATTGATCATGTCCGCGTCATAGGCGCACAGCGCCAGCAGGTAGCTGCGCGCGAACCCGCGGACCAGGCCGCGGAAGAAGCTGTCCTCGCCGCAAAAGGGCGAATCGTTCTTGTTCAGCAGCAGCACACCACCGGCATCGATCGCCAGGATCGCGTCCATGTTCTCGTTCGCGACGCACAGCACGCGCAGCCCGCCCGCCAGCGTGACCCATTTCTTGTTGGGCAGGATCTGGTACTTGAATCCCATTTCATCGAGCGTGCGCGCCATTTCAGCATCGTAGTGGTCTGGCACGAGCATGACGGTCTCGCGCGACAGGTGTACCATGGACGGCGGATGAAAATGGTCGGGATGGCCATGCGAAAACCATACGAACGGCGACGCGGCGACGTTGCCCATCTGCCGCTCGGTCAGCGGCCGTTCCAGCCCCCAACTGCCGAAATAAGCGGACTCCACCAGCCACGGATCTGTCACCAGGGCGGGCGCGCCTTCACGGAACACCTGGATCATGGCGTTGCCGAGAGTTTCGAAGGACCAGCTTGTCATTGCGGTATCGATCGTCCATTCGATGTTGATCGCCAGTGTACGTCCTGCATCGGCGAATGTGAAGGCCGACATGAATTTGCGCGCATTTCCGGCGCCATGCGGCGAAAATCGCGCCTCCGGCAATGGATCACGCGCGCCCGCCCGCGTTGCCGCGCAGCCGCCGCGGCCGCAGGATCCGGCCGATCAGCGTCAGCATGTCGATTTCCCCGCCTTCGGGCCGCCCGCTCGCCAGCCACAGCAGCAGCAGCGCCGCGGCGTAGCAGGCGGCGCCAAGCGCGGCCGCGGAAAATGCCCTTAACCCCAATGCGACGTTCGACGCGCCGGCGGGAAGCGCCGCCACCAGGCCGCTGGCAAACAGCACACCGACCATGCAACTGGCGGCAAGCGCGGTGCGCCACAGCCGCGCCGCCAGCTTTGCCACCGGTATGGCGAATTGCGACCTCGCCAGGTACAGGAAATAAAGCTGTTCGATGCCGAAAGCGACCGCGGTCGCAAAGCCGGCGCCCATCAGGCCGTAACGTCGCGTCAGCACTACCAGCAGTGCCACGCGCACGACTTCCACGATCGAGGACACCCGAAATACCAGCCGCTGGCGTCCATAAACGCGAAACAGCACGGAGCTCAGGCTGCCAAACACCGTCAGCGCGCCACAGATGCCCAGCATCTGCACCAGCGGCACCGCGGCCACCCACAGCGGGCCGAACGCCAGCCGCACCACCGGATCGGCAATCAGCGCCATGCCGATGCCGGCGGGGATCGTGATCAGCGCCATGCTGGCGACCATGCGCACGAACGCGTCGCCGCCATCGAGGCCCTGGTTGCGCGTCGTGCTGAAGCCGGAAAATGCCGCGCGGCCCAGCGGTTCCACCAACTCCGTCGTCGGCAGGCTGGACAGTTCGAAGCCGAGCGAAAACAGGCCGACCGCCGTCGGCCCCAGCATGCGCCCGATTACGATCGTCGCCGTGCGATCGCGCACGATCGACATCAGCGCCAGCACCCACGCCCAGGTCGAATATCCCACCATGCCGCGCCACGCCCCGATATGCAGCCGCGCGCGATACGGATGCAGCGTGTAGCTGAGCAGGACACGCAGGATGCGCTGCGACAGAATGCCGACGACCAGCGCCCAGTAGCTGCGCCAGGTGAGTGCCACCGCGATGGAAAGCGAGATGCTGGCAACGCGCGGAATGACCCACAGCACGAATTCTTTCTGGAACGCGAATTCGCGGCGGAAATCCACCGCGCCGACGTTGCTGAAGCCGTCCATGAGAATACCGGCCGCCAGCGCCAGCGTGATCGCGGCCAGCCGCGGCTCGCCGAAGAACCTGCCCGCCGGCGAGGCCAGAGCCGCGACAACGACGCCGGTCACCAGGGAACGCAGCAGCCCCAGCGTGAACGCGGTGTCGTACAGCGCGCGGGTCGCGGTCTTCTCCCGCACCAGGCTGTCCTGCAGCCCGATATAGCCGAGCGTCTCCACCGCCTGCGCGAAGCTGGTGCCGAGCGCGACCAGGCCGAAATCGCCCGGTGCCAGCAGCCGCACCAGGATCAGCGTGTTGATCATCCCGAGCAGGCGCGTGGTGAAGCGCCAGCCGATGATCCAGCCGGTGCCGCGGGCGGTGCTCTCCAGGATGGAGCCCGCGGTCGCCTCTTCGCTCACGTCGGCCGACCCTGGCCGCATGGACGGGGTGGGGCAGCACGAAACATTGGGTTGAGGTGGCTCCTACCTTCAGGAAGGCCAGGGGGCTCTGCCCCCGCACCCCCGCTAAGGACAAGTCCTTAGAACCTTCTT
>JAATGE010000680.1 GCA_015654825.1 Rhodospirillales bacterium | reverse complement strand
GCAGCGCCTCGACATCCTTCTTCGTCGGCACACTGAGCTTGGCCATGGTGCGGGACACGCGATCCTCGAACACATCTTCCAGCTTGTCCCACGTGTCGGTCGCGCGGTCGCGCACGTCGGCCACCGTGTCCTCGGCCACGCCACGCGCGTGCTTCTGGAATTTCTCGCCTTCCTTCACCAGGCTATCGAAAATCTTGGTGCCCTCGTCCTGCGCCTTGCTGAAGGCGCCAAGGCCCGCGAGCCATATCTGTGTCGCGGAGTCCAGTACCACGCGGCCGAAGGGGACGTTCGCGGCAGCCAGTTCTTCTAGTTTCTTTGTCATCTGCATCTCCCAGTTCTGCAACCCACGCACTCTTTCGGCCCTGTGCCACGCGCGTTCGATGACGCAGATCAATTCGCGGAAAGAAAATCGCGCCTACAGCTTGGCACGCTGCAAGACCGCCGACATGGCGGCATCGCGCCAGGGCCCGACAGAAGGGCACGACAGAAGGCTGGCGCCGACAGCGGGAGGCACGGGCAGGAACTTCATGATATATTTCGTCACCGGCGCCAGTGGATTCATCGGCAAGCGGCTGGTTCGCCACCTGCTCGCCCGCCCGGACGCCACGGTTTACTACTTGCAGGCCAGCCAGCCCCCGGAAGCTGCCGCGAGCCTGGCGGCCTTCTGGGGTGCGGCCGCCGAGCGCACCGTTGCGCTGCACGGCGACATGATGCGCCCGGGCCTCGGCCTGGCACCGGAACAGACGGCCGCACTCGCCGGCCGTATCGACCATGTCTTCCACCTCGCCGCGCTGTACGATCTCGCCGCGGACCCCGACGCGGTGATGCGCATCAACATCGAAGGCACCCGCGAAGTCCTGCGCTTCGCCGATGCCGCCGGCGCCCGCTGCTTTCACCATGTCAGCTCCATCGCCGCCGCCGGCCTCTATCAAGGCGTCTTCCGCGAGGACATGTTCGAGGAGGCCCGCGAACTTTCGCACGCCTACTTCGCCAGCAAGCATCGTTCGGAAAAACTGGTGCGCGCGGAATGCCGCGTGCCCTGGCGCATCTACCGCCCCGCCATCGTCGTCGGCGACAGCCGCACCGGCGAAATGGAGAAAATCGACGGCCCCTATTATTTCTTCAAGCTGATCCAGCTGCTGCGCCGCGTCCTGCCGCCCTGGGTCCCCGCCATCGGCCTCGAAGGCGGTCGCATCAACCTGGTGCCGGTGGATTTTGTCGCCGCCGCGCTCGACCATCTGGCGCACGAGCCGGGCCAGGACGGCAAATGTTTCCACCTGACCGATCCGGCGCCGCGCCGCGTCGGCGACGTTCTGAATATCTTCGCGCGTGCCGGCCACGCCCCGCAAATGGCGCTGCGGGTCAACGCGGCGCTGCTCAACATGATCCCGCGCAGCCTGGTGCGCAACCTGCTGCGCCTGACCCCCGTGCGCCGCATCCGCGATCTCGCGATGCAGGAACTCGGCCTGCCGCCGGACGTGCTGCAGTTCGTCAATTATCCCACCCGTTTCGATTGCCGGGAAGCGCAGCGCCTGCTGGCACCGGCCGGCATCAAGGTCCCCGCGCTCGAGGATTATGCCTGGCGCCTCTGGGATTACTGGGAACGCCACCTCGATCCCGATCTTTTCATCGACAGTTCGTTGCGTGGCCGCGTCGCAGGGCGCGTGGTCATGGTCACCGGCGGCTCCCGCGGCATCGGCCGCGCGACAGCGCTGAAAATCGCCGGCGCCGGCGCCACCACGCTGATCGTCGCGCGTGACGCCGAACAACTGCGCGAAACGGAAGCCGCCGCGAACGGCACGAAGCTGATCGGCTACCAGGCCGATATCACCGATCCCGCGCAGTGCGCCGCCCTGATCATCCGCGTTACCGAAGAGCACGGCGGCGTCGACATCCTGGTCAACAACGCCGGCCATTCGATCCGACGCAGCATCGAACATTCGTACGGCCGGCTGCACGATTTCGAACGCCTGATGGCGTTGAACTATTTCGCCGCCCTGCGCCTGTGCCTCGGCTTCCTGCCCGGCATGGCCGCGCGCGGCACCGGGCACGTCATCAACATTTCCTCCATCGGCGTGCTGACCAACGCCCCGCGCTTTTCCGCCTATGTCGCCTCCAAGGCGGCACTGGAAGCGTGGACCCGCTGCGCCGCCTCGGAGTTCCTCGACCAGGGCGTGCATTTCACCACCGTCAACCTGCCGCTGGTGCGCACCTCGATGATCGCGCCGACCCGCCTGTACGACGATGTTCCGACGCTGAGCCCCGAGGAAGCAGCGGACCTCGTCATCGACGCCATCATTCGCCGACCGGACCGGGTCGCCACGCGCCTCGGCCTGTTCGGCAAGGCGATCGATACCGTAATGCCGCGGCTCGGCCACATCGTCATGAACACCGCCTTCCGCATGTTTCCCGAATCCGCCGCCGCGCGCGGCGACGCGGCAGCCGCGGAAACACCGACGCAGGATCAGCTCGCCATCAGCCAATTGCTGCACGGCGTGCACCTATGAGCCACACCGCCCCCAAAACCCCGATAAAACAACCAACCGACGCGATGAACGGCGCTGCGTCCGCGCCCAAAAAGGATACGACAGTGAACAGGCTCTGGCTTCCCTCCTACCCGGCCGGCGTCCCCGCCGAGGCGGATACCGATGCCTTCCGTTCGATCAACGAACTCTTCGAACGCAGTGTGGCCGATTTTCCCGAGCGCCCGGCCTGCGTCAGCATGGGCACCAGCCTGACCTATACCGAGCTCGACCAGCTCGCCACCCGGTTCGCGTCCTACCTGCGCTATACCGCAGGGCTCGCGCATGGCGCGCGCGTGGCGCTCATCATGCCGAACCTGTTGCAATACCCGATCGCCCTGTTCGGCGTGCTGCGCGCCGGCTGCACCGTGGTGAACTGCAATCCGCTCTACACCGCGCGCGAACTGCACTACCAGTTGATGGATTCCGGCGCCGAGGTCGTGGTGGCATTCGAAAGCCGCGCCCTGGTGCTGCAACAGGCGCTCGAAGGCACCGAGGTGCGCCACGTCGTCATCACCCAGGCCGGCGACCTGCTGAACTTCCCGCGCAGCATCGTGACCAATTTCATTATACGCCACGTGAAACGAATGGTCCCCGCGTGGCACATCGAAGGCGCGATCACGTTCCAGGCGGCATTGCAGAATGGCGCCGCCGCGCCGCCCACCACCGTCGACGTCGCACCGGAGGATCTCGCCTTCCTGCAATACACCGGCGGCACCACCGGCGTTCCGAAAGGCGCCATGCTGACGCATGCCAATCTGGTAGCCAACCTGCAGCAGGCCCACGCCTGGCTGAAGCCGTTTATGTGGCCGCAGCAGGAAACCGTCCTGACCGCCCTTCCGATCTATCATATTTTCGCGCTCACCGTCAGCCTGGTGTTCTTCAAGATCGGCGGCAACAGCGTGCTGGTCGCCGACCCGCGCGACATCCCCGGCCTGGTCGCGGAAATGCGCCGCCACCGCATAACCGTATTGATGGGCGTGAACACATTGTTCAACGCGCTGCTGAACAATGCCCAATTCGCAAAACTCGATTTCTCGGCCATGTGGCTCAGCATCGGCGGCGGCATGGCGGTGCAGCGTGCCGTCGCCGAGCGCTGGCACAAAGTTACCGGCCGCCCGCTGATCGAAGCCTACGGCCTGACCGAAGCGTCCCCCGCCCTCACGGCCAACCCGCTCGACCTGCCGACCTATAGCGGCTCGATCGGCCTGCCGCTGCCGTCCACCGAAATCGTCGTCCGCGACGACCTCGGCCGCGATCTCCCGCCCGGCGAAGTCGGCGAACTATGCGCGCGCGGCCCGCAGATCATGAAAGGCTACTGGCACCGCCCCGACGAAACCGCCAAGGTCATGACGCCGGACGGCTACCTGCGCACCGGCGACATGGCCTCGATGGATCGTTCCGGCTGGCTTCGCATCGTCGACCGCAAGAAGGATATGATCATCGTCTCCGGCTTCAACATCTACCCCAACGAAGTGGAGGAAGTCGTCGCCATGCACGAAGGCGTCCTGGAAGTCGGCGCCGTCGGCGTCGCCGATGCCGCATGCGGCGAAGCGGTGAAAATCGTGGTAGTGCGCAAGGATCTGAGCGTTACGGAGGAACAACTGATAACCCATTGCCGGCGCTTCCTCACCGGCTACAAGGTACCCCGCCACGTACAGTTCGCCGAATCGCTGCCGAAATCACCCATCGGCAAGATATTGCGCAAGGAACTCAGGCAGTTTGCTCAGGCGTAGGAAGCAAGGCCAGGGCTCCGCCCCCATAGGCGCGAACGTAAGGGATTTCTGAGCTCTGACAACAGGAAGCTGAAGATTCGATTCGAAAAGTCAAGGCCAGGGGCTCTGCCCCTGGACCCCGCTGGGGCCAGTAGGCCCCAGACCCCCTTAATCTGTTCCCAGTCTGGCATTGACGCCGGGTCAATGGCCAGAGAAACAGGTCTGC
>JAATGE010000110.1 GCA_015654825.1 Rhodospirillales bacterium | reverse complement strand
TCTGGGGCCTCAGGCCCCAGCGGGTCCAGGGCAGAGCCCTGGCCTTCTACCTGCGCCACCGCCATCGCCTCGCGCTCCGCGAGCCGCGCCGCCACGCTCGCCAAGTACGCGTCCACCAGTTCGGGCCCGGCGCGCTCCGGGCTGCCGGCGTCGAAGGGCGGCGCCGGGTCATACTCCAGGCCGAGCTGGATCAGCTCCGCGGCCTGCCGCCCTGCGGCACGTGCGACCACCGTCAGCGCGAAATCGAGCCCGGCCGTCACGCCGCCGCCGGTGATGATGTTGCCGTCCTCCACCACGCGCTCCGCCACCGGGATGGCGCCGAAATGGCGCAGCAGGTCGCGGCAGGCCCAGTGGCAGGTGGCGCGCTTGCCGCGTAGCAGGCCGGCGGCGCCGAGGATCAGCGATCCGGTGCAGACCGATGTGATCCATGTGGCACTGGCGGCGGCGCGCTGCACGAACGCCAGCGTTTCCGGATCGCCAGCGGCCTGCATAGTGCCGGGCCCGCCCGGCACGCACAGCAGGTCCAGCTTTGGCGCGTCGGCGAACGTGGCGGTCGGCACGATCGCCAGGCCCCGCCCATCGGCCACCGGCGCCGGGCCAGCGGCGATCAGAAGGCAGCGGCTACCGGGCAGGTGGGAAATCACCTCGTAAGGCCCCGTGAGGTCCAGCTGCGTGAAGTTTGGGTAGAGCAGGAACCCGGCGGTGAATGCGTGGTCGGCCATGGGGAGCTCCTGTCGCGCCGGCCGCGGTGGCAGGTTTTGGCCGCGGTGCCAACTGCGATCCGGGAGCTGTTGCCATGCGGCAATTCGCTGTTGTATGGGGTGTAAGAAAGCTCACGTATAGGGAAGCTTATGGCCCTCGAACAAGTTACCCCTCGCGCCTCGCGGGCCGCCGCGGAGGCCTTTCACACCGTCACGCAGCTGGCGCGCGAGCTCGGTATCACTGCGCGCACCATCCGTTTTTACGAGGACAAGGGCCTGATCAGCCCGCAGCGCGCCGGCACCACGCGCGTCTACACGGTGCGCGACCGCGCCCGCATGATCCTGATCCTGCGGGGCAAGCGGCTGGGGTTCTCGTTGCGCGAGATCAAGGAGTACCTCGATCTCTACGACCAGGACCACACCCAGGCGGGCCAGATCAGGCTGCTGCTGACGGGCGTGCAGAAGCGGCTCGATATGCTGCAAGAACAGCGCCGCGCGCTGGAAACCTCCATCGGGGAGCTGGAGGATATTCAGCGCCAGGCGCGCGAAGCGCTGCTGAATGGCCCCGGCGAGATGAAACGCGCCTAGCGCCCGCCCATATTCGGGCGAACCGTCTATCCATCGGGAGAACTCCATGACGAATGTCGTAATCGCGGGCTATGCACGCTCGCCGTTCACCCTGGCCCGCAAGGGCGCGCTGGCCCGCGTGCGGCCGGATGACATGGCGGCCGAAGTGGTGCGCGGCCTGATTGCGCAGACCGGCGTCAAGCCGGAGGATATCGAGGACATCATTGTCGGCTGCGCGTTCCCCGAGGGCGAGCAGGGCATGAACGTTGGGCGGCTGATCGGCCTGCTCGCGGATCTGCCGATTTCGGTCGGCGGCTGCACGGTCAACCGTTTCTGCGGCAGTTCGATGCAGAGCGTGCATATCGCCGCCGGCCAGATCCAGCTTGGCGCCGGCGAGGTATTCATCGCCGCGGGTGTGGAGAGCATGTCGCGCATTCCGATGGGCGGCTACAATCCGCTGTTCAATCCAGTGCTGGCGAAGAAATCGCCCGGCGCCTACATGGGCATGGGCGAAACCGCGGAGAATGTGGCGCGGCGCTGGCAGATCACGCGTGACGCGCAGGAAGAGTTCGCCGTGAAGAGCCAGAAGAAGGCGGCGGCGGCGCAGGCGGCCGGCAAGTTCGTTGCAGAAATCATTCCGATCCACGCGAAGGCGGGCGTAATCGACACCGACGGCTGCATCCGCGGCGAAACCACCAAGGAGGCCCTGGCCGGCCTGAAACTGGCGTTCGACCAGGAAGGTACCGTCACCGCCGGCACCTCGAGCCCGCTGACCGATGGCGCAAGCGCCGTGCTGGTGTGTTCGGAGGCTTATGCCGACAAGCACGGATTGAAGAAGCTGGCGCGCATCAAGAGTGTCGGCGTGGCCGGCGTGGAGCCGGAAATCATGGGCATCGGGCCGGTGCGCTCTTCGAAGAAGGCGCTGGATCGCGCCGGCCTGAAGGGCTCCGACATGGATGTGGTCGAGCTGAACGAGGCTTTTGCCAGCCAGGCACTGGCCAGCATCAGCGAAATCGGCTTCCGCGAGGAGGCGACCAATATCGACGGCGGCGCGATCGCCATCGGTCATCCGCTGGGCGCCACCGGTGCGCGGATTGTCGGCAAGGCGGCCAGCCTGCTGGCGCGCGAGGGCGGCCGCTATGCGATCGCCACGCAATGCATCGGCGGCGGCCAGGGCATTGCGACCGTGCTGGAGCGGATCTGAGCCATGGCAGGTGAAATCAGCAAAGTCTGCGTCATCGGCGCGGGCGTCATGGGTTCCGGCATTGCGGCCCAGGTGGCCAATGCCGGCATAAAAGTGCTGCTGCTGGATATTCTGCCGAAGGATGGCAATAATCGGAACGCGGTAGCGGAAGGCGCCGTGGCACGCGCGCTGAAAACCGATCCGGCGCCGTTCATGTCGGCGGCTGCGGCCAAACTGATCGAATGCGGCAATATCGAGGATGACCTGGCGCGCGTGGCCGAATGCGACTGGATCGTCGAGGTCGTGCTCGAACGCCTCGATGTCAAACAGGCGCTATACCACAGGCTCGAAGCGGTGCGCCGCCCGGGCACGGCGATTTCATCCAACACCAGCACCATTCCGCTGAAGGTTTTGCTCGAAGGCATGCCGGAGAGTTTTGCGCATGACTTCATGATTACGCACTTCTTCAATCCGCCGCGCTACATGCGGCTGATGGAGTTGGTGACGGGGCCTGCCACCGATCAGGCTCTGGCGGCCCGCGTCGCCGCGTTCTGCGATGTGAAACTGGGCAAGAGCGTGGTCGCCTGCCATGACAGCCCCGGCTTCATTGCCAACCGGCTCGGCGTGTTCTGGATGACCGGCGCGGTCACCGAGACGCCCGAAATCGGCCTGACGATCGAGGAAGCGGATGCCATCATGGGCAGTCCGTTCGGCGTGCCGAAAACCGGTGTATTCGGGCTTTCCGACCTGGTGGGCCTTGATCTGATGCCGCATGTGAATGCGAGCATGGCGGGCGCGTTGCCGAAGCACGACGAATTTCACGCCATCAACCGCGATATTCCGGTGGTGCGCAAATTGCTGGAAACCGGCTACACCGGCCGCAAGGGCCGCGGCGGTTTTTACCGCATCAACAAGACGGGCGGCAAACGCGTCAAAGAAACGATCGATTTCGCCACAGGCGAATTCCGCCTGGAGCTGAAGCCGAACCTTCCGGAACTTGCCGCCGCAGGCAAGGATGTTCGCAAACTGCTCGAGGCGCCGGGCCGCGTCGGCACCTATGCCTGGAACGTGATGGGCCGCACGCTGGCCTATGCGGCGAAGCTGGTGCCGGAAGCCGCCGACGACATCACCTCGATCGATGAGGCGATGCGGCTTGGCTACAACTGGAAATGGGGTCCGTTCGAGCTGATCGACAAGGTCGGCGTCGATTGGTTTGTGTCACGGCTCCGTGCCGAGAATATCGCGGTTGCACCGATATTGGAAGCGGCCGCGGGGCGTACGTTCTACCGGGTTGAGGGCGGCAAGCGCCAATATCTGGGACTGGACGGCGCCTACCACAATCTCACGCGGCCGGATGGCGTGCTGCTGCTGGAGGATCTGAAACTCGCGGCAAAGCCGGTGCTGAAGAACGGCAGTGCGGCGGTGTGGGACATCGGCGACGGCGTGCTGTGCTTTGAATTCACCAGCAAATCCAACTCGCTGGACGACCAGATCCTGGCGCTGCTGCAAAAGGCCATCGCGCTGGTCAAGGAAAAACACAAGGCGCTGGTGATCTACAACGAGGGCAGCAATTTCTCGGTCGGCGCGAATGTCGGCCTGGCGCTGTTCGCGGCCAACATCGCGGCCTGGTCGCAGGTAGAGGCGCTCATCGCCACCGGCCAGGAGATGATGCAGAAACTGAAATACGCACCGTTCCCGGTGGTGGCGGCACCTTCCGGCATGGCGCTGGGCGGTGGCTGCGAATTTTTGCTGCATAGCGACGCGGTGCAGGCGCATAGCGAAACGTATGCAGGGCTGGTGGAATGTGGCATCGGCTTGTTGCCCGGCTGGGGCGGCTGCAAGGAAATGTTGGGCCGCTGGGCGACGGATCCCAGCATGCCGCGCGGCCCGATGCCGGCGCCGACCAAAGTGTTCGAAATGATCAGCACGGCGAAGGTCGGCCGTTCCGCGGCCGATGCGCGCGACATGCTGATCCTGCGCAGCGGCGACGGCGTGACGATGAACCGCTACCGTCTGCTGGCGGACGCCAAGGCAAAGGCATTGTCGTTGGTTGAAGGCTACAAGCCGCCGGAGGCAAGGGAGATTGTGTTGCCCGGCCCGTCCGGAAAGGTGGCGATGGATCAGGCGGTGGCCGGCTTTGCCAGGCTTGGCCAGGCCACCAAGCACGACATCGTGGTGGGCGGCGAGTTGGCGACGGTGCTGACCGGCGGTGGAACCGATATCATCGATACGGTCAAGGAAACGAAGATTCTCGAACTGGAACGCGAGAGTTTTCTGCGCCTGCTGAAGACGTCGGCAACACTGGCCCGTATCGAGCACATGCTGGAGACCGGCAAACCGCTGAGAAACTAAACCAGCCGCGCAGCGCTATCGCCAGCGGCGGCACGCCGACGGGGGTCCAGGGGGCAGAGCCCCTGGCCTTACTTGAATTCCTACCAAAGGGAGTCCGAAGAAATGCAAGTCTACAACGCCCCCCTCCGCGACATGCGTTTCGTGCTCCACGAACTGCACGACAGCGCCGCCCACATGCAGGCCATCGACCGCACCGACGTCACGCAGGACCTGATCGACAGCATCCTGGAAGAGGCGGCCAAGTTCGCGCAGGATATATTGCTGCCGATCAACGCCAGCGGCGACGAGGAAGGCTGCCGGTACGAGAACGGCGTTGTCCGCACCCCCAAGGGCTTCAAGGACGCCTACACGAGATTCTGCGAGAACGGCTGGAGCGCATTGGCCTCGCCGGCGGAATTCGGCGGCCAGGAACTGCCCGAGGTGCTCGGCAAGATGGTCGAGGAAATGCAATGCTCCGCCAATTTAAGTTTTGGCTTGTATCCCGGCCTGACGCACGGCGCCGTGCTGGCCCTGCTCGGCCACGCGACGGAGGAACTGAAAGCCCGCTATCTGCCCAAGATGATCGAGGGCACCTGGAGCGGCACGATGAACCTCACCGAGGCTCATTGCGGTACCGATCTCGGCCTGCTGCGCACCAAGGCGGTGCCGCAGCCGGACGGCAGCTATAAAATCACCGGCAACAAGATTTTCATCAGCGCCGGCGAGCACGACCTGACCGAAAACATCATCCACCTGGTGCTGGCACGCCTGCCGGACGCCCCCAAGGGCATCAAGGGCATCAGCCTGTTCCTGGTGCCGAAATTCATTCCGACCGACGATGGCCGCCCGGGCCAGCGCAACGGCGTCACCTGTGCCGGCATCGAACACAAGATGGGCCTGAAAGCCTCCGCGACCTGCCAGTTGGTGTTCGAGGAAGCCACCGGCTGGCTGGTTGGCGAGCCGAACCGCGGCATGCATTCGATGTTCACGATGATGAACGCGGAACGGCTTTCCGTTGGCATCCAGGGATTGGGCGTTACTGAAACGGCGTATCAAAGCGCCGTCGCGTACGCGAAAGACCGGTTGCAGGGGCGCTCGTTGGCCGGTACGAAATACCCGGATAAAGCCGCGGACCCGATCATTGTGCATCCGGATGTGCGCCGCACGCTGATGACCGTGCGCGCCTACGTCGAAGGCTGCCGGGCGCTTTCCGGCTGGGTGGCCAAGGCGCTCGACCTGGAAACGAAAGCCACCGACCCCGCGCTGCGCCAGGAGTCGGAGGATTTCGTGGCGCTGATGACGCCCGTGGTGAAGGCCATGTTCACCGATTTGAGTTTTGAACTCTCCAGCATGGCGCTGCAGGTTTATGGCGGCCACGGCTACATCCGCGACCACGGCATGGAGCAGCTGGTGCGCGATGCGCGCATTACGATGATCTATGAAGGCGCCAACGGCATCCAGGCGCTGGACCTCGTTGGGCGCAAGCTGCCGGCCCACATGGGGCGGCTGATGCGCGGCTTCTTCCATCCGGTGCAGCAATTCATCGAAGACAACGCCTCCGATCCGAACGTGCTGCCGTTGGCAAACGCCTTCGGCGCGCTGCAGCAGGCCACCGCGCACCTGGCGCAGGCCGGCATGAAGGATCCGGAGGAAGCGGGTGCCGCCGCCACCGATTATCTGCGTCTGCTGGGCCTCGTCGCGCTGGGTTACATGTGGGCGCGCACCGCGAAAATCGCCGCCGAAAAGCTGCCCGCGGCGAATGGCGAGGCGGGGTTCTACAAGGCCAAACTGACGACGGCGCAGTTCTTCAACGATCGGCTGCTGCCGCAGGCTGGGGCGCTTTGGAGTGCCATCAAGGCCGGGAAGGCCAGCATGATGGCGTTGGAGGAGGCGGCTTTCTAATACCAACGGCCCCAGATGTTGACCTGTGAAGGACAGGTCAACGGGCCTTAGATATCAGAGTCATTTTTCGCGCGCCGCCGCCAGCCAACCCGGCGCGCATACCAACCGCCCTGATTGCTGGAAGAGTCAGCAATCAGGGCGGTTGGTATAAGCACAAGGAAAAAGGCCAGGGGCTCTGCCCCTGGACCAAGCTGGGCCAGTAGGCCCCAGACCCCATTCATTGGGGGGAACGGCGAAGCCCGAAAGATCGTGTCTGGTGCACGCTTCGCCGGGGAGACGATGAAAAGCCGCGCAGCGCCAATTGGGGTCTGGGGCCTGCGGCCCCAGCGGGTCCAGGGCAGAGCCCTGGCCTTATCTTACCTGCTTACCGCCCCTAAGCCGCCAACCGCCGAGGCACCTCGGCGGCGTGCAGGCGCACCAGGATAGGCCGATGGTCGGAGGTTTGGCGGTGCAGCGCGCTTGCCTCCACGCATTGCAGGCCGCGGATATAACAGCGGTCCAGACGCAGCGGCAGCATGTCGGCGCACAGATGGGTGGGCTCGCGTGGCCCCGCCTCGTCGAAACCGGGCAGCAGCGCGGGGCCGACCAGGTTGAAATCCCCCAGCACCGCAGCGCGCGGCGGCAGGTGCAGCGCAATGTGGCGTAACTGCCGGCGGTTCAGCAACTGGCCATGCGAGAGATGAACGTTGGCGACCGAGAACGACCCCAGATCGACGATCTGGCATACCCGGTCGACGACGGCGCCGCTCGGCAGGCGCAGCACATGCGGCTTCGGCCGCGGCAGCGCGCTCCATACCGCGAGGCCATGGATGCGGCCCGGGAGCGGCACGCGGCTGTAAAAACCGCCGAGGTACTCGGGTAGCGAGTCGATATCGCGGGTCGCTTCCTGCAGTAGCAGCAGGTCCGGCCGCTCATGCTTGGCAAGCCGCACCACATCCCCGATCCTGGCGCCGGTCAGGCGCAGCAGGTTCCAACTGATGATTTTCGTCACGCCAAGTCAGCCACGCCAGGGCCTCGCATAAATGGGCGCATCCAACCCAGCCGAAAGCCGCGTCGAATGCTGCACCGCACATAGCATGTGCCCGTGTTCGAGTTGTAGCCAAATCACACGGCGGGCGCTGCTCTGCCATGCCGCGATTGCAGGGGCACTCGCCGCCGCCCCGGTCCGCGCGGCAACGCCGGTAGTGGTCGCCAGCAAGATCGATACCGAAGGCGCGCTGCTCGGCAACCTCATAGCGCTGACGCTGCGCGCCCGCGGCGTCGCGGTGACGACGCGGCTGCAGCTTGGCCCGACCAATATCCTGCGTCAGGCGCTGCTGTCCGGCGCGATCGACCTTTACCCGGAATACACCGGCAACGGCGCCCGCTTTTTCCATCGCGCCGGCGACCCCGCCTGGCACGACCCGCAGGACGGCTGGCGCCTGGTGCGGTCGCTGGATGCGGCGAACGGCGTCACGTGGCTGGCGCCGGCGCCGGCCAATAATGGCTGGGGCATCGCGCTGCGCCGCGATTTCGCCAAGCGCGCCGGTGTGGAAACGCTCGCCGACCTGGCGCGCTACCTGAACCGCGGCGGGGAGATCCGCCTCGCCGCCAGCGTGGAGTTCGTCGAAAGCGCCGACGCGCTGCCGAGCTTCGAGCGCGCTTACGGTTTCCGTCTGCGCCAGGACCAGATCCTGGCATTGGCCGGCGGCGACACCGCCGCGACCCTGCGCGCCGCCGCGGAGTCCATTTCCGGCATCGATGCCGCCATGGCCTACACCACGGACGGAGCGCTCGAGGTACTGGACCTGATCCTGCTGGCGGATCCGGCGCATGCGCAAATCGTGTTCCAGCCGGCCCCGGTGATACGCACCGTGGTGCTGCAGGCGCAGCCCGCCATTGCCGACTGGCTGGCGCCGATCTTCTCCGCCCTGACCTTGCCGGTGCTGCGCCACCTGAATGCCCGCATCGCCGCGGAGGGCGCGGACCCGTCCGCCGTCGCGGCCAATTTCCTGGCGGGGCTGACATGAAATCATCCGGCTGGCCGGAGGCTGCCGCGAGTTTGGCCGGCGCGCTGCTCGCGGGGTTCGCCGGCTTTCTGGCGGTCGCGCCGAACCGTCTTTCGCCGGCGTCCCCGGTTGGCCTGTTCGCAACGGGAACCGGTTTTGCGCCGTTCATCCCGCTGGGGCTGCTGCTGGTTGCGGGGTGCCTCGCCTGGCGGCGGCCGCGCACGGCGGGGGCCGTGTGTGTCGTGCTGATCTGGCTGCTGCTGCTGGCCGCCGGCGACGGCGCCGACATGCTGCTGCGCCACGCGCCCAAACCCACCCGTGTTTCGTTCGGCGGCGGGTTCTGGCTGCTGCTGGCGTTGTGCGCGCTACTGGTTGCCGAAACGCAGCGCCTGGCGGGCGCCGGCCCGCGCCTGCGCGTTGCGACCGCGGTCCTGGTGCTCGCCGGATTGGCCGCCATCGCCGCCACGCATCGGCTCGCCGGCCTGTCCCTGTTGCGCGAATACGCGACGCATCGGGCGGCATTCCACGCCGCCGTGGGCCGCCACCTGCTGCTTGTTATCCTGACGCTGGCGGGCGCGCTGCTGCTGGGCTTGCCGCTCGGTCTCGCCGCATGGCGTTACGCGAAGCTGCGGGCGCCGATTTTCGGCGTGCTGAACGTGGTGCAGACGGTGCCGAGTGTCGCGCTGTTCGGGTTGCTGATGGCGCCGCTATCGGCCGCCGGCCTCGGCGGCATCGGCGTCGTTCCGGCGGTCATCGCACTGGTGCTGTATGCCCTGCTGCCCACCGTGCGCGGCCTGTTCGCGGGCCTGCGCAGCGTGGATGCGGCGCCTTTGGAAGCCGCCGCCGGCATGGGCATGTCCGCGTCCCAGGTGTTCCTCAATGTGCACCTGCCGCTGGCGGCGCCCGCGTTGTTCGCGGGCCTGCGCGTCGTGCTGGTGCAGACGATCGGCCTGGCGGTCGTCGCGGCGCTGATCGGCGCCGGCGGCTTTGGCGAGTTCGTCTTCCAGGGGCTCGGGCAATACGCGCTCGACCTGGTGCTGCTCGGCGCGCTGCCGGCGACCTGCCTCGCGCTGGCGGCCGACGCGCTGCTGATGCTGGCGGCCGATACGATACGGGCGCGCGTCGCATGATCGAACTGCGTCACCTGGTCAAAACCTACGGCGACGTGGCCGTGGTGCGCGACGTATCGTTGAGCGCCCCGGAGGCTGCCGTCACGGTGCTGCTCGGGCCCCCCGGCTCCGGCAAATCCACCATCCTGCGCATGATCAACCGGCTGATCCCGGCCGATTCCGGCAGCGTTTGGATCGATGACGAGGACACCGCGGCGATCCACCCGGAAGCGTTGCGACGGCGCATCGGCTATGTCATTCAGGGCGTCGGGCTGTTCCCGCACTGGAACGTCGCCCGCAACATAGCAACGGTTCCGGCACTGCTCGGCTGGCCCCGGAAGCGCATCGCGGCGCGGGTCGAACAATTGCTCGATATGGTGAACCTGCCGCCGGACCGCTTTGCCGAAAAACGGCCGTCGGAGCTCTCGGGCGGCCAGGCGCAGCGCGTGGGGATTGCCCGCGCGCTGGCGGCCGATCCCAGCCTGCTGCTGATGGACGAGCCGTTCAGCGCGCTCGATCCGGTGACGCGGCGCGATTTGCAGCAGGCGTTCCGGCGCATTCAGCGCGACACCGGCAAGACGGTCGTGTTTGTGACGCATGATCTGGAGGAGGCGCTGCTGCTCGGCGACCAGGTCGCCCTGCTGCGGGACGGCAAGCTCATTCAGCACGGGCCGCCGCTGCAGTTGCTGGAGCATCCGGCGGACGATTTCGTCGCCGACTATTTTGGCGGAGCCGCGGCCGGACTGCGCCGCCTGACGCTGCTTTCCGCCGCGAGCCGGGCGGTGCCGGGCGAGGCCGGAGGCGCGCGCCTGCCCGCGCAGGCCTCGCTGCATGATGCGTTGGAGGCGATGCTTTCCCGCGGCACGGAAAGCGTGGCGCTCGAGGGTGGCGGCGTCGTTACGTTGAAGGCGCTGCTGGCATGAGCGGCGTCGTCGCGAGCACGGAACGAGCCGGTATTGCAAAATCCGCCGTGCTTCGCCGGCTGCCGCTTCTGCTGGTGGGGGCGGCGTTCCTGGGCGTGTTGTTGGCAATGCCGCACACCGGCCCCTTATTTGCGTGGGCATTTCCGGGAACAATTCCGCCCGTCTATGACCGCGGTTCGTTCGTGGCGCTGGCCGCCTCGCACCTTGCCATCGTTGGCATCGCGGTCGGCGCGGCCACCTTCTGCGGCGGCGCTGCGGCGATCGTCGTTACGCGAAGCTGGGGGGCGTCCGCGGCACCGCCGGTGCAATTGATCACCTCGGTCGGCCAGAGTTTCCCGCCCGCCGCGGTGCTCGCGGTACTGGTGCCGATGGTCGGTTTCGGTGCCGTACCGACCGTGCTGGCGCTGTTTGCCTACGGCCTGCTGCCGATTACCGAAAACATGGAAGCGGGCCTGCGCGCCGTGCCGGCACCGGTGAAAGAAGCAGCTGCCGCCATGGGTTTTTCCGCCTGGCGCACGCTGTTGCTGGTGGAACTGCCGCTGGCGTGGCCGCAGGCGTTTTCGGGCATTCTGACCGCGATCGTGGTTTCGCTCGGTACGGCAACGATAGGATCAACGGTGGGCGCACTGACCCTCGGCACGCCGATCATCGACGGGCTGGTAACCAACAAGCCCGGATTTGTGCTGCAGGGCGCGCTGCCGCTGGCAATGCTGGCGGTGCTAAAGGAACTGGCCTTCGCCCGGCCGCGCCGATAGGGACGGGGATAAGGCCAGGGGATACGTGCCAGGTTAACGATTCAGGATAAGGATTATAGGGCGGACTCCACGAGTTGGAATTGAATGGCTTCGCTGACCGGGGGCTCTGCCCCCTGGACCCCCGACGGCGTGCCGCCGCTGTCGTACGCGCTGCGCGGCGGGAGTCTTCAGTACGGTCGAGCGAGCCGCGGGATTTAGCGACGAGCTCGCACGCTTCAGATAATGCCGAGGTGGGTGAGCACGCGCCACACGAAGGCGGGAACCGGAATGTGGCTGACCAGCCACCACAGACCCATGACCATCAGGCCGAGCATGACCATGCCAACCACGGCCAGGCCAACCGAAAACAGTGACAACAGCAGAACGCCGAGGATCGAGACATCGGCCTCTTGCTGGTCGGGGGCGGCGTCGTCCGCCGGCATGAAGGATGGCGCATAAAGGGCAGCCGGTTGGGTGCGCTCGGTCATCAAATAATCTCGACTCGTCCAGATTTAATATCAGCCCCGCCGCGTTTGCCCTAAAAGCAGTCGCGGCCGGGTTCTAGCCCGGCCTCAAGAAACCTTCAACTATAATCTGGCATGCCAGGGGCCAATAGTCCGCACCAGCGCGGCGCTTGGCGTGAAACAGGAGCGATGCGAGGCTGCGCCGACATCGATGGGGTCGCGGCCTACATGATCGCACGCGCCGGCCGGTTTCTTGCGCTGTACTGCGCCCTGTGCGGCACGCTGTCGTGTGCCTTGCCGGGGCGCGCGGCGGCGCAGGAACTCTGCCCGCCCGCATCCGCCATGCCGGTGCCCCGGCTGCCCCACTCGCGCCTCGCGCTCGCTACCAACCAGCCGATCCTTATCGTCGCGCTGGGGTCGTCCTCCACGCGCGGCTGGATGGCCACCGACATCGGCCATTCCTACCCGTCCTGGCTGCAGCGTGTGTTGAACGAGGATTTGCCGAAAGCCGCCATCGCCGTCATCAACCGCGGCATCGGCGGGCAGGATGCGCCGGAGGAACTCGCGCGGCTGTATCAGGATGTGCTGGTGTTGCGCCCGCAACTGGTGATCTGGCAGGCCGGCGCCAACGGCGCCATTCGCGACGCCTCGCCGGCGGCGTTCAAGATCCTGATGCAGGAAGGGATCGGCGAGCTGAAAGCGGCCGGCGTGGACGTGATCCTGATGGACAATCAGCGCGCGCCGAAAATTCTTTCGGCACCGCAACACGCGCAGATGGACCTGGCCTTGCGCGACGTCACGGCGGCGACCGGTGTAAACCTGTTCTCCCGCGGTGCGCTGATGGACCAGTGGGCCGCCACCGGCGCGACACTCGACGATTTCATCGCACCCGACGGCCTGCACATGAACAACCGTGGCTATTATTGTCTCGCGCAATCGCTCGGCCGCGCGATCGCGGCGTCCCTGGGGCAGCCATTGGCGGCCCAGACCGCGGGCGCGAAGTGAAGGCCAGGGGCTCCGCCCCCTTGTGTCATTGATTGGTGCAATAGTGAGTGCGTTGCGGGGCTGGAGGCCTCCAGCCCCGCGATGCGATCGGCAGGCCGTAAGCCCACCGTCCTTAAATCGAGGTCCAGCGAGGCCCCGATCGCCGT
>JAATGE010000093.1 GCA_015654825.1 Rhodospirillales bacterium | reverse complement strand
TCCTTTTCGGGCTCCATTGAAGTGTGCGACCGCCTGAGCACAACCCTGCGCGCTCAACCCACATCAGCCGCCCGCTGAGCGCACTCCTCCGCCGTATCGCTCGTTTCGATCTGAATAGTCGCGTGCCCGATATCGAACTGCCGGCGCAGCCCATCCACGGCCGCACAAACCATCGCCGGTCCGTCATCCCCCGCTTCCATCACCAGGTGCACGGTCACGGCGCATTCCGTCGTGCTGAGCGCCCACACATGCAGATCATGCACCTCGATCACACCCGGCAGCCCGCCGAGGAACGCGGCGATCCGCTCTCGGTCGAGATGCGGCGGCACCGCATCCATCGCCAAATCGGCGCCTTCGCGCAGCAGCCCCCAGGTGCCGGCGCCGATCACGCCGGCAATCACCAGGGAAACTGCCGGGTCCAGCCAGTTCAGGCCGGTGCGGCTGATGACCAGCGCCGTCACCAGCACGCCGGCGGAGAGTGCCGCGTCGCTGGCCATGTGCGCGAACGCGGTGCGCAGGTTCAGATCCCCGGCCCGCCCGCGCATGAACAGCGCGGCCGTCATCCCGTTCACCAGCAGCCCGGCGCCCGCCACCCACGCGACCAGCACGGCGTCTACCGGCGAGGGCGCCAGCAGCCGGCGCATCGCCTCTACGCCGATCGCGCCGATGCTGATCAGCAGCAGCATGGCGTTGGCAAGCGACGCCAGGATGGTGCCGCGACCCCAACCGTAGGTGTGCCGCGGGCTCGGCGCCCGCCGCTCCATCGTACTGGCGCCCCACGACAGCGTCAGGCCCAGCACATCGCCCAGATTGTGTACCGCGTCCGCCAGCAGGGCCATCGATCCGGCCACCGCGCCAACGGCGATCTGCGCCACCACCAGCGCGACATTCAGCGCCACGCCGATGCCGAAGGCCGTGTCGTGCCGGGCCGGCGCGTGCGAATGGGCATGCCCGTGATGATGCCCGTGGTCATGCGGCATGGGCTACTCCTTTGACGCACCGCGACAGACCCTTACATGGGGGTCTGATCTCCAGCCAGGATACCCCGCATGAGCCGCGTTGCACCAATCCATGCCCCCGACGGGGCTACCGTTCCGGCCGCCGGCACCGGGGCGCTGCCCAATTGGAACCTGGCCGATCTCTACGCGGCTCCTGACAGTCCGGCGATCGAAGCGGACCTGGCCCGCACCGAAAGCCAGGCGAAGGCGTTCGCGCTGGAATATGAGGGCCGCCTGGCCGCCTTGCCCGGCAGCGATCTGGCCCAGGCGATGGCGCGGTTCGAGGCCATCGATGAAACGTTGGGCCGCGTCATGAGCTACGCCCAGCTTCTGTTCAGCGCCGATAGCACGAACCCCGAGGCCGGCCAGTTCTATCAGCGCATGATGGAGCGGGTGACCGACATTTCTGCCCTGACCCTGTTCTTCCGCCTGGAATTGAACAAGATCGACGACGAAGTGCTGCACGCCAAATTCGCCGATCCGGCTTTCGCGCGCTGGCAACCCTATCTGCGCGATCTGCGGGTCTATCGCCCGCATCAGCTTTCCGATGAACTGGAGCGTTTCATTCATGAACGCGAAGTGACCGGCCGCGCCGCCTGGAGCCGCCTGTTCGACGAAACGATCGCCGGCATGCGGGTCGCCGTGCGTGGCGAGAAGCTCACTGTCAGCGCGGCGCTGAACAAACTCTCCGACCCCGACCGCGCGCTGCGCCAGGATGCTTTTGCGGCGGTCGGCACGGCGTTCAGCGACCATATCAAACTGTTCTCGCTGATTACCAACACGCTGGCCAAGGACAAGGAAGTCGTCGACACCTGGCGCCACTATCCGCGCCCGGGCAGCGAGCGCAACCTGTCCAACGTCGTCGAGGACGAGGTCGTCGATGCATTGGTGACCGCCGTCACGCAGGATTTTCCGCTGCTGTCACACCGCTATTATCGTTTGAAGGCGGGTTGGCTGGGGCTGGACAAATTGCAGCACTGGGATCGCAACGCCCCGCTGCCCGGAGACGACGACCGCACCATCACATGGGACGAGGCGCGCAACTGCGTGCTCGGCGCCTATAGCCGGTTCGATACCGAAATGGGCTCCGTCGGCAGCCGCTTTTTCGACAATAACTGGATCGATGCCGCGCTGCGCGAAGGCAAGGCCGGCGGCGCGTTCGCCCATCCTACCGTGCCCTCGGTCCACCCCTACATCCTGATGAATTATCACGGCCGCACGCGTGACGTGATGACGCTGGCGCACGAGCTCGGGCACGGCGTGCACCAGGTGCTGGCCGGCGCGCAGGGCCACCTGATGAGCAACACGCCGCTGACCCTGGCCGAAACCGCCAGCGTGTTCGGCGAAATGCTGACGTTCCGCGCCCTGCTCGATGCGGAACCCGACCAAAAACGCCGGCGCCTGATGCTCGCCTCCAAAGTGGAGGACATGCTGAACACGGTAGTTCGGCAAATCGCCTTCTACAGCTTTGAGACCAAGCTGCACGACGCCCGCCGCCAGGGCGAGCTGACGCCGGAACAGATCGGTGCGTTGTGGCAGCAGGTGCAGACGGAAAGCCTGGGGCCGGCATTCGAGACGACCCCCGTCTACGACGTGTTCTGGGCCTACATTCCGCATTTCGTGCATTCGCCGTTCTACGTCTATGCCTATGCGTTCGGCGATTGCCTGGTGAATGCGCTGTATGCGGAATACCAGGCCGGCCATCCGGATTTCCAGGCGAAATACAAGGCGATGCTGCGCGCCGGCGGCACGAAGGTGCACAAGGACCTGCTGGCGCCGTTCGGTCTCGATGCCTCCGACCCCGCGTTCTGGAAGCGCGGCCTCGGAATAATCGCCGGTTTCATCGACGAGTTGGAGCGCACGCCGGGTGGCTGACGGCGACGGCATGCCGGGGCCCGGGCCCGACAGCAGCACGCTGTTCGGCGAAATCCGGCGCATGGCGCAAACCTCCGGCGCCGTCGGCGGCATCGCGGCCCGCATGGCCGGCGCCCGGCTTTTCGGCATCAAGACCGACCGTTCCGCGCACGCCGAGGATATGAAGGTCATCCTCGGCGGCCTGAAGGGCCCGATGATGAAGGTGGCGCAGTTCCTCTCCACCGTGCCGGATGCACTGCCGGCGGAATATGCGCGCGAATTGGCGGAATTGCAGGCCAACGCGCCGCCGATGGGCTTTCCGTTCGTCCGCCGCCGCATGCAAAGCGAACTCGGCCCCGACTGGGCCAACAACTTTGCCGTATTCGGCCAGACCGCCGCCGCGGCGGGAAGCCTCGGCCAGGTGCATCGCGCACGCCTGCATGACGGCACCGAGGTCGCCTGTAAGCTGCAATATCCGGACATGCCAAGCGCCGTCGAGGCCGATTTGCGGCAATTGAAAATGGCCCTGGCGCTGTTCCACCGCATGGACAACGCGCTGAACAACGACGAAGCCTACAAGGAACTCGTCGAGCGTCTGCGCGAGGAACTGGATTACCGCCGCGAAGCCGCCAACATGCGGCTGTATCGCCTGATGCTGGATGGTGTCGGCAGGGTTGAAGTGCCGGTGCCGATCGAGCGTTTATGCACTGTGCGGCTGCTGACGATGAATTGGCTGCAGGGCAGCAAGTTGCAGGATTTCCTGGCCACGAAACCGTCCGAAGAGGCGCGCAACGAGGTTGCGCGCGCGCTGTTCCAGGCCTGGTATATTCCATTGTACCGCTACGGCGTCGTGCATGGCGATCCGCATCTCGGCAATTACCAGGTGCGCGACGATGGCGGCATCAACCTGCTCGATTTCGGCGTCATCCGCGTGTTCGCACCCCGCTTCCTGCGCGGTGTGATCAATCTGTTCGAAGCAGTGCGCGACGGCGACGACGACAAGGCGCATCACGCCTACGAAGTATGGGGATTCGGCGATCTCTCGAGCGAGAAAATGGCGGTACTGAACGAATGGGCGCGTTTTCTCTATGAACCGCTGATGCAGGACCGCGTCCGGGCCATGCAGGAAACCAACGACCCGCAATACGGCCGTGAAGTCGCCCAAAAGGTGCACGCCGGCCTGCAGCGCACCGGTGGCGTGCAGGTGCCACGCGAATTCGTACTGATGGACCGCGCGGCCATCGGCCTGGGATCGGTATTCCTGCGGCTCGGTGCGCGCCTGAACTGGCACCGCATGTTCCAGGATCTGATCGCCGATTTCGACGAGGCCGATCTCGCGGCGCGCCAGGCGGCGGCGCTGGCGCAAGCGGGCGTGCCTTCGACAGTGCAGCAGGATGCGGAAAGGGTTCAGGTTTAAGAGTGGCTCCGCCGGCCAGGGGCTCCGCCCCCTGGACCCCCGCCGGCGTGCCGCCGCTGTCGTTAGCGCTGCGCGGCGGGAGTCCGCCGATTTGGCTCGGAGTTGATGCCCGATTCGGAACAAATGGAATCGGGGTCTGGGGCCTACGGCCCCAGCGGGTCCGGGGCAGAGCCGTGGCCTTGCCTACGTTGCCTGCTGCTTAAGCCCGCAACCAGTTCTCCATCCTCAATCCTGCGACCCTGGCAAACTCTCGTTCGTTATCCGTGACGACCGTGCAATCCAGTGTCAGTGCGTGCGCGGCAGTAAGGGTGGCGTGTACGGCGATCGTTGTTCAGACGCGCTCAAGCTGGGCCCGCAATTCACCATAAGTACGGTCGGCGGGGGACTCCAGCGCGACCACCCTCATGGCGCCCAAGATTACTTCCAACTGCGTGGTAAGACGCGCCGAACCTTTCTTCGCGGCGCCAAAACGCAGTTCCGCCGCGACGATGATGCTGGTGGACACGTTGGACGGGCCTACGTGGGCAATCCGCCTCGCGACCGGACCGTGTGGATGGCGTACCAGGTCAGAAACGATATTCGTATCCAACAGATATTGTGTCAAAGATCGAACGGCTCGGGTGGGGGATCCTCGAACTCAGGAAATTCGTCCTCAATGGGCTCTAATGTTGCCAACAGCGCCAGCAGGTCATTCGGCGGCGTCGGCTCAATCACCAGCCGGCCGTTTTCCTTGCGCATGATGGCATCCTTGCCGGGCAGTTCGAACTCGCGCGGGATCCGCACCGCCTGGCCGCGTCCGTTCCGGAACAGGCGGACGGTGCGCGCGGCAGGGTCGGAAGATGCAATTGTCATTGGCCGAACATAGGCCAGTGGGCGTTTTCCGTCCACGCTTCGTTCGCCTGTCGGTTGGGCCCCTTGCCCCGCCCGCCCCCGCCTGTTAGCTGCCCAGCCGGAATGCCCGGATACAGCGCGGAGGAACATGCCCCATGCGGCTAGCGGTGCTGAAGGAACGGCGGCCGAGCGAGACGCGCGTTGCAGCGACGCCGGAAACCGTCAAGAAGCTGGTGCAACTGGGCCTCGCCGTCGCTGTGGAAGCCGGCGCCGGGGCGGGCGCCTCGATTTCCGACGCCGATTTCACCGCCGCCGGGGCCGAAATCGCCAACGGGGCCGCGGCCACGCTCGCCGGTGCCGGCATCGTTTTCGCCGTTCAATTGCCGGAGCCGGCCGAGCGCGCGGCCATTCCGCATGGCGCGCTGCTGGTCTGCACCTCCGGCCTGATGGCCGACAAGCAGACGGCTGGCCAGGTCGCTGGGCTTGGCATCGACCTGGCGGCCATGGAGCTGTTGCCGCGCACCAGCCGGGCGCAGGCCATGGATGTGCTCTCCAGCCAGGCCAACCTTGCCGGCTATCGCGCGGTGATCGAGGGCGCGTTTGCGTTCGATCGCGGCTTTCCGATGATGATGACGGCCGCCGGCACGGTGCCGCCGGCCCGCGTGTTCGTCATGGGCGCCGGTGTCGCCGGACTGCAGGCCATCGCGACGGCCCGCAGGCTGGGCGCCATTGTGTCGGCGACCGACGTGCGGCCGGCGGCGAAGGAGGAGATTAAATCGCTCGGCGCCAGTTTTGTCGGCGTCGAGGACGAGGAGACGGCGAAGCAGACCGGCGCCTACGCAAAAGAAATGAGCGCCGAGTTCCGCCGCAAGCAGGCCGAACTGATAACCGCGACGGTGGCCAAGAACGATATGGTGATCTGCACCGCGCTGGTGCAGGGCGGCCGGGCGCCGACGCTCGTCACCAACGCGATGGTCGCGGGCATGAAGCCGGGCAGCGTTATCGTCGACCTCGCTTCCGACGGTGGCGGCAATTGCGAGGCGACCCGCCCCGGCGAGGCCTACATTACCGCTAACGGCGTGAAAATCCTTGGCTATCGGAACTGGCCCGGCCGCATCGGCGTCGCTGCCAGCGCGCTGTACGCCAAGAACCTGCTGACGTTCCTGACCGCGTTCTGGGACAAGACGGCGCAGGCGCTGAAATTGCCGCCCGACGACGACATCGTGAAGGGCGTCATGGTCACCCGCGGTGGCGCGGTAATCCACCCGGCCTTCGAGGGCGTGGTTACCGTCGCGCCAGCGCCCGCGGCGCCCCCGGCGCCTCCGCCACAGGCGGCGCCACCAACGGCCGCGGAGCCGCCCGCTTCGGCCCCGGCGGTTGAAACGGTTGCTCCGCCGTCCGCGGCGGAGCCCGACCAGCCGCGCAAGAAGAAGCCTCGCGCCACCGTCGCCCGTCCAGCCCCCGAATCCGGAGAGGCCGAATGAACCCCACCGACTTTGCCAACCAGGCGCAGGCCATCGACGACCACGCAGACGACCATGCGACGAACCTCTAAGCGTTCAC
>JAATGE010000395.1 GCA_015654825.1 Rhodospirillales bacterium | reverse complement strand
GGGATTACGTCATGTTGCGGTTGACGGTGTAATGAACGGGATTCATTATAACGTATGAGCGGGCGGCGCCAAGGGGATTTTTTTGCGGGTAGGGCGGGGCCGTGCCGAGGCTGAGTGCCGCGCGGCTGCGCGACAGGTATGAGACGATCCTGGATGCCGCCGAACAGGTGCTGGGCCGGGGCGGGTTCGCCGAGGCCTCCGTGGGCGATGTGGCGCGCCAGGCGGGGGTCTCCGACGGCCTGATCTACCGCTATTTTGACAATAAGCAGGCGCTGCGGGATGCGGTGCTGGCGCGGTTTTATGGTCGCGTGCTGGAGGGGGCACAGATTGCTGTCGGGCGGCAAGAAGGATTCCGCGAGCGGCTGCTGGCGTTGATCGAAACGCATTTGCGACTGTTCCGTGACGATCGTGCGTTGTGCCGGCTGTTTATTGCCGAAGTGCGAGTAGCGGCGGATTATCCCGGATCGTCGTTGCAGGAGTTGAACCGCCGCTATACCGGCGTGCTGGAAAAGGTGCTGCGGCAAGGTGTCGCGGAGGGCGCAGTCAGCCCGGGTTTTGACGCACGGCTGGTGCGCGACATGCTGTATGGCGGCATGGAGCACGTGGCCTGGCGCAGCGTCAATGGCAGAGCGACGCTGGATGTATCCGGAACGGCGCGGAAGATCCTGGCGCTGTTGCTGGGCGGCCTTGCGGCGACGCCGGCGTGACGCAGTATCCGTTTGATACGGTTTTGGTAGCGAATCGCGGCGAGATCGCGGCGCGCATTTTGCGCACGGTAAAAGCCCTGGGGTTGCGTGGGTTGGTGCTGCATCACGCGGCCGATACAGCGGCACCTGCGCTGGCGCTGGCTGATGGGGTGATCGACATCGTGGGCGCGAGCCCGGTGGCGGCGTTTCTGGATGGGGCGCAGATTATTGAGAAGGCGGTGCGCGCCGGCGTGCAGGCGGTGCATCCTGGTTACGGATTCCTGTCGGAGAACGCAGGTTTCTGTCGCGCCGTGGCTGAGGCGGGCATGGTGTTTGTCGGGCCGGGGGCCGACGCGATCGATCTGATGGGCGACAAGGTACGCGCCCGTGCCTTTGTCGCGGCGCGCGGCTTTCCGGTGGCGCCGTCGGCGATTGAGGATGACGATCCTGGGACGTTTGCCGTACGGGCTCGCGCACTGAACGTTCCGCTGCTGATAAAGCCGGCGGCGGGCGGTGGCGGCAAGGGCATGCGCATCGTCCGCGATCTGGCGCAGCTGGACGAGGAATTGAGCGCGGCCCGCCGGGAAGGGGAACGGTATTTTGGCGATGGGCGTCTGTATGTGGAGCGCTATGTGGAACGGCCCCGGCACATAGAAGTGCAGATTCTGGCCGATCACCACGGGAACGTGCTGCATTTGCATGAGCGGGAGTGTTCACTGCAGCGGCGGTTTCAGAAAGTGGTGGAGGAAGCGCCCTCGCCGGCATTGTCGGCAGCGCAGCGGGCCGAAATTTGTGCGGTTGCGGTCGGGATTGCGCGGGCGGCGGGCTACCGCAATGCGGGTACGGTGGAGTTCATTTTTGGCGGGGGCGCCTTCTACTTCCTGGAAATGAATACGCGCTTGCAGGTGGAGCATCCGGTGACCGAGGCGGTGACCGGATTGGATTTGGTGGCCGAACAGTTGCGGATTGCGGCGGGCGATAGGTTGGGGTTTGAACAGGCTGAGGTGCCGCTCCAGGGGCACGCGGTGGAGGTACGAATTTATGCCGAGGACGCCGAGCACGGGTTTGCGCCATGCACCGGAAAGGTGCTGATGTGGCGGCCGCCGCAGGGTGCGGGCGTGCGGGTGGATGCCGGTATCGCGGAAGGTGCGGTTGTCGGTAGCGCGTTTGATCCAATGCTGGCGAAGCTGGTGGTGCATGGCAGCGATCGTACTGAGGCGCTGCAGCGAACCGAGCAGGCGTTGCGGGGTATGGTGCTGCTGGGGTGCGGCAGCAACATTGGGTTTTTGCGGCGGCTGATTGGCCTTTGTGCAGTGCAGGAGGGGCAGATGCACACGGGGCTGATCGCGGAGCGGGCAGCAGCACTGAGGGCGCCGGCGCCTTCCGAAGCTGTGTTGCGTGCTGTTATGGCGGCGGCGGCACTTTCGTCGCGGCCGGTTTGCGATGCGGCCGATGCGGTACCGGCACTGCACGCGGCGATCGGCGCGTGGCGCAACTGAGATGATGTTTTCGTTCCGTATTGGCGATGCGGTTTTTGAGGGGGCACTGGCAGGCCAGGCGGGAGCGCGGCGCCTGTTGTTGCGCGATAGTGATTGCGGCGTAGCGCTGGTGGAGCGCGGCGATGGCGCCGCAATGGTGCGGGTGGATGGCGTGGAATTCGCAGTCTATCTGGCTGGCTCGGACGATCGGCGGTTCGTGCATATCGATGGCGAGGTCTACGATGTCGCTGTTCTTGATCCGCTGTTTGTGCATGCGCACAAGGGTGGTGTCAGCGCCGGGCTGGTGGCGCGGGCGCCGATGCCGGGAAGTGTTGTTGCGTTGCCGGTCGCGGAAGGTTGTGCAGTGCGCGCGGGCGACACGTTGGTGATTATTGAAAGCATGAAGCTGGAGGTTGCGATCAAGGCGGAGCGCGACGGTACGGTGCGGCAGGTGCACTGCGCGGTGGGGAGAACATTCGAGAAAGGTGCCGTGCTGGTCACGCTTGCCGATGCGGGCGGGGGCTGAAGCGGATGGCGCGGCTGGAAAACCGGGTGGATGTCTCCGCGGCAAGCTTTCGCGAGAACGATGCGCATAATCGAGCTTTGGCCGCGGACCTGAGGGCGCGCCAGCAGGCGGTGCGGCATGAACGCCCACAGCGCGATATCGATCGGCTGGCGCGACAGAAAAAGATGCTGGTGCGGGATCGGCTGACGGCGCTGCTGGATCCCGGGACGCCGTTCTTGGAGCTTTCGACATTGGCGGCGAACCAGGCCTATGACGGGGACGCGCCGGGGGCGGGGCAGGTTTCCGGCATCGGGATCGTTGCAGCCCACGAGGTGATTGTTCATGGCGACGATGCCTCGGTAAAAGGCGGCGCCTGGTATCCTTTGTCGGTGAAGAAGATCGTGCGCACATTGGATATCGCGATCGAAAACCGGCTGCCGGTAGTGCACCTATGCGACTCGGCGGGCGGGTTTTTGCCGTTGCAGGCGGAGCTGTTTCCGGACCGGATGCACGCCGGGCGGATTTTCCGCAATCAAAGCATTCTATCAAAAATGGGGGTGCCGCAGGTGGCGGTGGTGCTGGGGCATTGTACCGCAGGGGGCGCGTATATTCCTGCGTTGTCCGACTATAACGTGATCGTGTCTGGAACCGGGGCGATTTTTCTCGGCGGGCCACCGCTGGTGAAGGCGGC
>JAATGE010000562.1 GCA_015654825.1 Rhodospirillales bacterium | reverse complement strand
GATCCATCCCGAATACGAAGGTCTGCGGCGCCGCCGTGGCCACCTATCAATGCGGACGGAAAGCCTGCGGCGCCGTCCGCGACCTCGAACGCAAGCCCCGCCTCGGTCGATGCGAAAGCATGCACGATCCGCGCGCGCGGATAGGCGCCGCGCAATTGATCGAGAATGACCTGGTCGGCCACTTCCCCTGAAAGCCGGACATACTCGGGGGCAATGCGATCGGCCGCATCGGCCATCAGGGCGCGGCGCCAATGCGATGGCGTGCCGAGAAAATGCGTGGCGCAGGCGGCCGCGGCGCGCGCCAGAAAAACCGCGGGCATTTCCTCGGGACTTGAAAGCACCAGCGAACCGCCGCCGATAAGGGCACGCAACAGAATTTGCAGGCCGCCATATCGGCGAATGTCGTAGAACGTACACCAAACGGGACCGCCTTGCGCGGGCGGTGCGGCGAACAGATGGCCCGCGAGGCTGTGCAGCGTGTGCGCGACCATTTTCGGCCGGCCCGAAGTGCCCGATGTGAACAGCACCCATTCAGTGGCACCCGACGAATGCGAAGTCGCCGCGGGCTCGCGGGCCGTGGCGAGCCCGGCGTGATCGCCAGGCGCCGGCGCTGGCCATTCTGAGACAGTAACATCTACCCCGGCCGCCTGCACCACACCGGGCATCTGGTGCGCCGGCAGATCGTGCGGCCAGAGAACGATCCGCCGTGCCACGCCATCGAGCTGAAAGAGCGCGGCGGCGGCATCGAGTTGCCGCGGCAAGGCGAGCAGCACCGTGCGGCCCCGCATCTGGTCGAGCCAGGCCGATCGCCCTGCCGCCTGTGCCAGGGCCGGCAAATCAAATGTTGTCGTGTCGTCCGCGATAAAGCGTCGCGGCGCCGCGCCGGCGCCGAGAACGAGCGAGCGAAGGCTTTGGGCGCTAATTCACCGCATCCTCATAAAGCTTCACGAAATCGCCGATCGTGACAGGCAGCGCGGTTTCATCGGCGGCGCTGAAGGGATCGACTCCAAGACCGTCCTCCAGGCGCGCCACGACGACGGCCAGGCAAAGCGAGTCCAATCCCGAATCCAGCAGTTTCAGATCGTCGGTCAGCGGCGGCAGTTTCTTGTGGTGCTCGGCGGCCACCTGGATGATGGTCGATTCAACGGCTGGTCTTACATCCATGACTTAGTTTCCGCAGCTGCTGCACGCAGGGTTTCGGGGAAAGGCGGCCGCGCTTGGGATCGGCCCGGAGCAGGGAATTTTTGTCGCGGCGCGCGCGGAGCGCTTTCCGGTGCGCGAGGATGTGGGAACTACCATGGTAGGCCGTTGGCTCCGAGCGATATCGATCCGCGCACTATCAGTCGGGGCGCTATCAGTTCAACCAGGCGCGCGCGCCGCCGGACCGGGTTGGCACGTCGCCCGCCATCGCCATCGCCTCATCCGGTGAAGCGATATCGTCCACCACGCGCGAAAGCACCTCGGCGGTCCGGTTCGCTTCCCGCAGCGTCTGCTCGATCACATCCTCCGCGGCAGGAATTCCCAGCTTGCATGACCAGTCCTTCAAAGTGCCGTAGCGCCCGATCGCATAACTCTCCACGGCCCGGGCCCAGCTGATCAGCACCGCGTCAACGGCTTCGCTTGATTCCACTTCGTCGAGATACTCTTCCATCTCGACTGTCATGCCCTTGATCGGCCCGCAGGTTCTGGCCCGCGCCGACTTGCCGATGATTTCGAATACACGGTTGAGACGCGCGACATGGCAGGCGCTCTCTTCGCCTTGCAATTCGAATGCCCTGCGAAGTTCAGTGGACCGTGCGCGCCTGGCCGCCCGCCGCAGCGTCCGGTGCGAGAGTTTCGCGGTGAAATAAACGTCCTGCAGCGTATGATGAAACGCGTCGGCTAACACTCTGTCCTCGGTGGCCATCGTCTCTGTTCCCTTATGTCGGGCGGCTGTCGGATCAGGATCTTTCTGGAGCGCGGCGTCGATTCTCAAATTCAGGTCTTGGATTTCGCACGCGGCTTTTTGGGCGCGAGCTGAACTGTCTCGCCCACGCATGCCGCAGGTTGTTTTGCCCGGGGTACGTCTGTCTTCCTGTCCTCCGTCAGCTTTCTGATAGCTTCCCGGATAGACTCCATCACGGTACCCGGCGCTACAGGCAAGCGATCCTCATCCATGGATAGTTTCCCTTCAGTCGCCGTCGAACAGGAGCCGGCGTGCGGTACCCACGACGAAGCCACCGAGCGACCATCCCGCGCCAAGACCAAAGCAAAACCGGCGGTGGCACCAGAAGCATCGGCTCTAGATGACCTAGCGCTAATGCTGCAATCAGCGGCGCGGATCTGGCTGCTCGGGTAGTAAAAGAAGGCCGGGGGCTCTGCCCCCTGGACCCCCGACGGCGTGCCACCGCCGTCGTACGCGCTGCGCGGCGGGAGGCCACCGATGGGGCTCGGTGCCCGTGCCAAACTCGGAACATATAAAATGGGGTCTGGGGACTTGTCCCCAGCGGGTCCAGGGCAGAGCCCGGGCCTTCCCCCCTCAGACCGACGGTCGACGCGGCATCTGTTTCGGCGTGGCGGCCCGCGGCCAGGCAATGTTCACGCCCCGCTCACGCGCCCAGACGATGGCGCTGCTGCGGCTGTGAACACCGATCTTGCTATACAGTGTCGCCACGTGGTTGCGCACGGTCGACCGGGTGAGGCCCAGTTTCTCGGCGATGTCCGTGTCGCTCATGCCGTGGCTGATCAGCCCCAGTACTTCGCGTTCGCGTTTGGTCAGATCTCCGGTTTCCGCGACACGCCCCTGCGCCGCCGCGGGCGAGCGAACGACCGCCAGCTTCTCGATCACCGTGCGGCTGAACCACGAGGTGTCCTTCATGACCGCCTCGATGGCCTGGAACAGTTGCACCTCGTTGCGCCGCCGTTCGGTCACGTCCTGCAGTGCCAGCAGCACGCAGGGTTGCCCGAAAGCATGCAGCAACTCGGCCGACAGCAGGCAATCCAGCATTTCGCCGGAGGCGGTGCGCACCCGCACCTCCACATTGCGCTGCCGCCCGGTGCTGCGCAGATCGTTTTCGAACTGCTGGCGCAACGCGCGGGTTTCGAACAGGCCCATTTCGTCGACGCTGTGCCCGACCACGGCCTGCGTCGTATGCCCCGTCGCATCGAGGAAGGCGTCGTTGGCGTCGAGGATGCGCGAATCGTCGAGTTTGCGGATCATCATCGGCACCGGCGCCAGGGTGAACGCCTTGGTGAAGCATTCCTCGCTGCGCTTGCGTTCGGTAATGTCGATCGAGGCGCCGACGGCACCGAGCAACGCACCGTTGGCATCGCGCCGCGCGCGAACCGAAATGAGCGCGTCCACGAGTTCGCCCGACTTGCGGACAAACTGGCACTCGACATTGCGCAGCACGCCGGTCTCGCGCAGCACGTCCATCGCGTGACCGTGGAAATGCGCGGCAAAAGGCGCCGCCATGAAATCGACGATACCGCGCCCGACCACCGCCTCGCGAGTATAGCCGAGCCACTCGAGCCACGGCTCGCTGACGTCCAGAATACGCATGTCCGCGTCCAGCGCGTGCAACGGGATCGGCGCCGCCGCGCACAAGGCGGCGGCATCGGCCCGTGCGTCGTCCGATACGCGCGGCACGGTCTGCGCCTCGCGGCGTGCCCCGTCGAAGTCGGTCAACGTGAACAGCATGCAGCGCTGATCGGCGAAAGTGATCGGCTGACCGGCGAGCAGGATCGGCTTGCTTTGCTCATCGGCGAGCGGAACCGTCGAACGCGAGAGCGCGAGCGATGTCGAACGGGCAATACTGGCGAGCGCGGCGTCGCGGTCCTCGCAACCCTCGACAAAATCGATCTCGGCCAGCGGCCGACCGACGACCTGCGCCCTGCCACGCTGTGTCAATTCAAGAAATGCGTCGTTGGCATCAACAAACACCTGATCGCGCAGGCGCAGGATCGCGGCCGGGTACGGGGTCGAGTCGATCGATGTGGCGTAGCAACCCTTGACCTCGAAATCCTCGTTCAAGGCATGCAGAACCAGCACGATGCAGGTCGGTGTGCCGGCCTCGTCGGTCAGCACCAGGTTGCGCACGCGGCGCAGCCACTCGGGCTTGCCGCCACCGAGCGGTGTCACTTCGATAATGACGTCACGGAATGCCTCGCCGGCCGCGACGCTTTCGATCGATTGCTGGGTGGCGCTCGACTGGCTGCTGCGGAACCGGACCTGGAAGTTTGCGTGATACTCGTCGATGGTTCTGCCGAGCGCTTCCGGCCGGTCCACCCCGTGCATGGCCAACGCCGCCGCATTCGCCCATTTAATGGTCTGATCTACATCGATCAGAATGACACCTTCCGAAAGCGTTGCTGCAATCTGCTGAATCTGCCGCCGATAGGGCGGATGAAAATGACTTGATATTTTACCCATTCTAATCTCCGAACGTAGCCTGCCCTGCTAGCGGATCGCCGGGCACTCGACGCACCGTCCCATCATAGCCGGCGCCGCATTAGTTGAAATGATGCAATGTACCTAAATCGACAGAAGCGAACCGCACGATTGCACCGAAATTGAGGGTTGTCGGAACACCATGCCAGGAGTACCGTCAGCGCTTAGATGTCTCGTGTCACCGGGCCCCCCCGAGTTATCCACCGCTTGATGCTGCCGGACGGAAGCATTCAGTAGCAAGCGCATTTTTTTCCATCGGCTGCTGGTAATGCAAAACACCGTTGTTTGCTCCATCACATTTCGGCGAGCCACCGAATTAGAAACGAATTTGCGACTCCTCGTACAAACACTTGGAGTACGGCGTCTATTGAAATATCCACTATTGCCGGCATGCCTCGAAAATGACAAAACAAATTAAGCCCACGCCCCGGGCGCAACCTTTAGTTGTAACATTCCAATAAAATACCCGCGGCGTACCGCTCCAGCGTAATCGCCGTGGCCCGGCAGCCCGTTGGGCGGCCCTCGGACTCGGCCCGCGCCCCCTGGCGCCGCCCGTGGACGCGACGCGAAGCTTTCGTTCTAATGCGCGCTCATCAAAAGTGGCACAAGACAGCGATTGACAGCGCTGTCTGAAACGCGCCACGATCAATCAGGATGCCCAGACGAGGCGTCGCGGAAACGAGGAAAGCCGACCATGCAGCAGCACGCCGACCGCTCGGTCGCCGCCGAATTACACCAGAAAAAGCTGCTGGCCCTGATGATGGCGATGTTCTTCGCCTTCGGCTTCTGTACTGTGCTGGTCGACACGCTGATCCCGAAGCTCAAGGCGATGTTCTCGCTGAGCTACGCCGAGGTCATGCTGACGCAGTTCTGTTTCTTCGGCGCCTATTTCATTGTCTCGGCCCCCGCCGGCTGGCTGCTTGGCCGCATCGGCTACCTGCGCGGCATTACCGTCGGCCTGCTGGTCATGGCGGCAGGCGCGCTCGGGTTCACGCCCGCCGCCGCGCACGGCACCTACCCCGGCTTCCTCGCCGCGCTGTTCATCCTGGCCAGCGGCGTGACCCTGGTTCAGGTCGCGGCCAATCCGCTGACGGCCATGCTCGGCCACCCGGCGCACGCGCCGAGCCGCCTGACGCTGGCGCAGGCCTTCAACTCGCTTGCCACCATGGTCGGGCCATTGTTCGGGTCGGCGCTGATCCTGTCGCACGTCACGTCGCTGCCCGATCCGTCCGGCGTCGGCGAAGCGGCGCTGGCGCAGTTGCGCCGCACCGAGGCGAAGGTATTCGAGCTGCCGTTTTTCGGCGTCGCACTGCTGCTGCTGGCGCTGGCGCTGGTCTGCTGGGCGCTGCGCCGATGGGCGCCGCCGCCGCGCGCGCACCTCGCCGGCTCATATTCCCGCGTGCTGACAAACCGAAGGCTCGTCATGGGTGCCGTCGGCCTCTTTACCTATGTCGGGGCCGAGGTTTCGATCGGCAGCTCGATCGCCAACTATCTGATGCAGGGCAGTGTCCTCGGTGTCGCCGCACGCACCGCCGGCGCACTGGTCAGCATCTATTGGGGCCTCGCCATGGTCGGCCGTTTTTGCGGCGCCGCGGTGCTGCGCCTGGTGCCGGCCGGGTTGCTGCTGACGGTATGCGCGCTGGTGGCCGGCACGCTCGCCGTCGTGACGGGTCTCTCCGCCGGCGTTTTCGCCGCCGCCACGGTGCTGGCGATCGGTCTGTTCAACTCTATCATGTTCCCAACCATCTTCGCGTTGGCGATCGAGACGTTGGGCGAGGATACCGCGGAGGCATCCGGCGTGCTGTGCCTGGCGATCGTCGGTGGCGCGGTGGTACCGCTGCTGACCGGCCTGGCGGCCGACCGCTTCGGCCTGGGCCACGCGCTGGTGGTGCCGGCACTCTGCTATATCTGGATCGCGGCGTTCGGCATGTCCGCGTTCACCGAGAACGCAAGGCGGCGCGCCGCCGCGCCCGCCTGAAATGCCCCCCAGCGAAAACCGCCTCGCAGGCAGGCCCGCAAAACCCGCACAATGGGCTGTGGGGCCGTCATGCACAGCACGCTTTTGCGTGACGGCCCCAGCGGGTCGACGGCAGAACCCTGGCCTTGCTCTATCGCGCCCCCTTGATCCGAAGCACGCAGGCCGCGCCCAGCAACGCGGCCCCGGCGGCCAGCAGGAACAGCGTGCGATAGTCGGGCGCGATGCCGCCGACCAGGTGCAGCGCCACCAGCGGCGCGATGATTTGCGGCAGCGTGTTGGAAAGATTGACGATCCCGAGATCCTTGCCGGCGCTTTGCAAGGACGGCAGCACCTGCACGATCAGCGCCAGATCGACCGCGTAGTAGATCCCCGCGCCGATGCCATAAATCAGCGTGGCCAGCTGCAGCGCGGCCCAGTCGGGCGCCAGCGCGGTGCACACGATGCCGGCGGCCATGCCGGCGCCGCCCGCGAACACGAACGGCTTGCGGCGCCGCATCCGGTCCGACAGCCACCCGCCGAGCAGGCCCGCGCCGATATTGGCCACCGTGGCGATCGCGGCCAGTCGCGCCAGCGCGGCTTCCGGGCGGCCGGGGATCATCGAAGGCACGGCGGTGAGGCTGTGCAGGTACAACAGCATATAGCCCTGCATGACGCTGAACGCCGTCGCCACCAGCAGGCGGCCGACCCAGGCGCGCGCGAAGTCCGGATAGGCCCGTGGATCGACCCACCAGGTGCGGTGCCACTCGGCCGGCAGCGGGCGCGCCGGGATCGCGGGATCGCCGAGCCGCCAGGCGAACGGTGCGATCGAGCCTGCCACCAGCACACCCAGCAGCAGGAAGCGCGTGGTGCCGTCGACCAGCCAGGCGCCGACCGCCGCGGTACCGATGAGGCTGCCGAGCGGATAGCCCAGGCCGAGCAGTGCCGAGACCACGCCCTTCTGGCGATCGGGAACGTAGTCGGCCAGCACGGCGCCGAGCGGCGCGAACAGCGCGTTGAAGGCGATCTGAAAGCAGATCACGCTGAGCAGCAGGCCGGTCGCGGTGCCCGCGTCCCAGATCACGGCGTAGCTGGCCAGCGTCGCGGCAAGCCCGGCGAGCAGCCATGGTCGCCGCCGCCCGCGCGCGGCACTGGTGCGGTCGCTCAATGCGCCGAACAGAATGTTGGCGAGGCTGGCAACAATGGCGCCGCACAGCGCTACGCGGCTCAGCAATGCGGCCGCGTGCGGCGGATCAATCGACGCTGCCTGCAGCGGTACCAGTATCTGCAGCAGGGGAACGAAGCTGACATAGGCGCCGATTTCGGCGACCGTATAAAGTCCGATGAAGCCGCGGCTGACCGGCCGCAATGCCTCGGCATCCGCATCGGATCCCTCGGAATGATGTTGCAGGTTCATCCGGACATGCGCGACGGCGGCAGGTTCGGGCCGAACCGCGCGAAACACCGCGCCGCTGCTGCCACACGCTCGACAAACCCTTGGGCAACATACGCTTTTGCGAGCATTGGGCAGCGTTACATGCTAGGAACCGGCAGATCAACAGTCCGGTTGGCGCCACGTTCGGGCGCCGCGGTTTCGCTGCGGCGAGTGACAGAAGCAGGAGGATCCGGCATTGGCCACGATCTATGATGTGGCCGCGCAGGCGGGCGTTTCGATCAAGACCGTATCGAGGGTAATGAACGCCGAGCCGAACGTACGCGCGGAAACACGGGAACGCGTGCACGCCGCCGCGGCTTCACTGAATTACCACCCCAATCTTTCCGCGCGCAGCCTGGCAGGTTCGAAATCCTATCTGATCGCCGCCTTTGTAGATGCCAAATTAACCATAGAGCATTGGCGCAACGAACGCGGCACGGATTATCTCGCGCGCATTCAGCTCGGCGCAACGATGCCGTGCCGGGAGGCGGGATATCATTTTCTCGTCGAACTGGTGGATCACAACACCGCGCCGATGCGCCAGGAAGTCAGCAATCTGCTGGCCGCGCTGAAGCCGGACGGGGTCATTCTGACGCCGCCAATCACCGACAACGACATCGTGCTGGAACTGTTGCGCGGAGCCGGCACGCCATACGTGCGCCTGGGGCCGGAACAGCCGGATGGCGGCGGCCTGCGCCTGCGCATGGACGACCGGGCGGCGGCGCGCGGCATGACCGACCACCTGGTAGCACTCGGCCATCGGCGCATCGGTTTTATCGAGGGCGAGCAGCGTTATGGATCGAGCCATTCACGGCGCGATGGCTTCCTCGAATCGATGGCGGCGCACGGGCTAAAGTCGGCTTGCATGTTCGTGGGCGACTACACCTACCAGTCCGGCATCGAAGGCGGCCGCGAAATGCTCAGCGGCAACGCGCGGCCAACCGCGATCTTCGCCAGCAATGACGACATGGCGCTGGGCTGCATGGCGGCCGCGGGCGAACTCGGCCTCGAAATACCGCGGGACGTCTCGATCGCCGGCTTCGATGACAGCACGGGCTCACGCTTCAGCAGGCCGCAACTGACGACATTGCGCCAGCCGATCGTAGAAATGGCCGCGCTGGCCGCGTGCGCACTGATCGCCGGCGAGGTGCGGCCCGATTGCGACGAGGACGCACATTTCGATTTCCCGTCGTTTACGCTGGTGCCTAGGCTTTCTACGGCACGGCCGGGGAAGGTGTAATACCAACGGCCTTAAATTTTGACCTGTCAAAGGCCAGGGCTCTGCCCTGGACGCCGTCGTGCGAAGCACGCTTTCGCGTGACGGGGCCTGAGGCCCCAGACCCCCATTAGCGCTGCGCGGCTTTTCATCGTCTCCCCGGCGAAGCCCATACCAAACACGGATTTCAGGCTTCGCCGTTCCCCCCGCAGTTCCTC
>JAATGE010000064.1 GCA_015654825.1 Rhodospirillales bacterium | reverse complement strand
TATCAGCAGCGCCGACTGGATGGAGCGCAATATGGACTGGCGCGTGGAGACGCTGGTGCCGATCCGCAATCCTACGGTGCACGCGCAGATCCTGGACCAGATCATGGTGGTGAATTTGAAGGATACGCTGCAGAGCTGGCAGCTCGGCGCGGATGGGGGGTGGCGGCGGGTGCCGCCGGGGCCGAAGCCGGTGTCGGCGCATGATTATTTCATGACGAATCCTTCGCTGTCGGGGCGGGGGTCGGCGCTACATGGGCCGGCGGGGCCGCTGTTGCGGCCACGGCCGATGCGGCCGGATCGGGTTTTGCAGGATTAGGTGAGAGAGGAAGGGAAGGCCAGGGCTCTGCCCTGGACCCGCTGGGGCCTTAGGCCCCCAGACCCCAATTTTGTTGGTTCCGAGTTCGACGTCGATGGGCGGTGGGATGGGTGATCATGGGCAACGCTGCCCGTACAGGAGCCGCCCGCCGCGCAGCGCTAACGACAGCGGCGGCACGCCGTCGGGGGCCCTTGGCCGGCGGAGCCCATCATGAACGCACCTTCATCGCACATGGAAAGATTGCAACCGGCGCTGGCCGCCTTGCATGCAGGCCGGATGGAAGAAGCGGAACGGCTGCTTCGCCGACTGCTGCGCCAGCAGCCGGAGCACGCGGAAGCTTTGCACTGTCTGGGAATTGCGTTGCATGCGCAGGGACAAAATGCGCAGGCGCTCGGATTTTTCGAGCGCAGCCTGCGGCTGGAGCCAGCCAACTCGCAGGCGGAAAACAACCGTGCCACAGTGTTGAGCGCACTGGGGCGCCCGGCGGAGGCGCTGGCGTGCCTGGATCGCGCGTTGGCGCTGAAGCCGGACGATCCAGGGCTGCACTATAACCGCGGCAACACGCTGATGACTCTGCTACGCGACGATGAAGCGCTGGCGGCGTTCGATGCGGCACTGTCGCGCCAGGGGGATTTTCGCCAGGCGTTGCAGAACAAGGGGATTGTGCTGACCCGGCTGGGACGCCCGGTGGAGGCGCTGGCGACTTATGAGAGGTTGCTTGCGCTGTATCCCGCCGATGCCGCGGCCGACGTTACGCTTTCCGAGGCACGGGTAAATCGTGCGTGGGCGCTCGATCGGATGAACCGGCGCTCGGAAGCGCTGGCGGCGTGCGACGCGGCGCTCGAAGGCGATGGCGCGCATGCGCTGGCGCATTTCAATGCGGCACCGATCTGTCTTGCCATGGGGGACTATGAGCGGGGCTGGCGGGAATTCGAATGGCGCTGGCGCGATCCTAGTTTCAAGGTGCATGCGCGCAATTTTGCGCAACCATTGTGGCTGGGGCAGGAGTCGCTGGAGGGGCACACGATCCTGCTTTATGCTGAGCAGGGTTTTGGTGATACGATCCAGTTCTGCCGCTATGTGCCGTTGGTCAAGGCGCGCGGTGCGCGAGTGATTCTGGAGGCGCCACCGCCGCTGCTGCCGCTTTTGCGCACACTGCGCGGCGTCGATGAGCTGGTGGCGTTCGGGACCGCGCTGCCGCAATTCGATATGCAGACACCGCTGATGAGCCTGCCACTGGCGTTCGGGACGCGGTTGGAGACAATTCCGGCGGACGTGCCTTATCTGGCCGCCGATCCGGTGCAGGTGGAAAAATGGCGGGGGATATTGGGGCCGCCGCGCGGGTTGCGTGTCGGGCTGGCCTGGTCGGGGAATCGTGAGCTGCAATCGGACAATGTACGCAGCGCGCGGCTGGCGGAATTGGCGCCGCTGTTCCGTGACAGCATCGAGTATGTTTCGGTGCAGAAGGATGTGCGGCCGCATGATCTGGCGGACGCGGCGCGGCTTGGCTTGCGGCTTTACGGGGAGCTAATCGAGGATTTTGCCGATACCGCGGCGCTGATTTCACTGATGGATGTCGTGGTCAGCGTGGACAGCGCGCCGGCGCATTTGGCCGGGGCGATGGCAAAGCCAGTGTGGGTGCTGCTTTATTTCGCTGCCGAATGGCGCTGGTTGATGGAGCGGGAGGATAGTCCCTGGTATCCCACGGCGCGCCTGTTCCGGCAGAAGATTGCGTTGGATTGGGAGGAGGTCGCCAGGCGCGTCGGCGATGCGCTTGCGACGCGGGCGCACTGAATAGAACTGGCCTTGATCGCGCCTGCCCGTGAAATTACGGGGCAGCGCAGTGCAAGCCTGGGCGTGGTGGCGTCAACCGCACGTCGCGAGCGTGGAAGCCGCAATATGTGGCACGCACCCGATCCTTAATCCGCTGCGATCGGATCGGCTGGACGGTGACGCCGCCGGCCGGCGTGGGGGGAACTCGGCCGCCGCAAGTGGCCCAAGGGGGGCTCGGATTTTTGCGTCAAATCTTCGACTTGCGCCGTGCTGCTGTCTGCGCCTTCTTCGCCGCCGCCTGCGCTTTCCGCGCGTAATCCTCCTGTATGGCTTGTTGCTCAAACCACGTCAGGGCCTCCAGGGCGGCGATCACTATTTCCCCAGGCGACGCACCCTTCGGTGGTCCAACCCAACCCGGCGGCCCAATCGAACGGGCAACGGATGCATTGCCCAGGTAGTTTGGCAAAGGCATAAGTCCTTCTATCTCACGGAGGCTGGGCGCCAAATTCAACGGTTCTTGGTCATCGGGGAGCATGGTTATGTGGTCTGAGGGAAGTGATTGATATATAAATGCGTTCGTGTTTTCGTCAGTGGTGTCGTCCCGAATACTGGACTGTACGTAGCTCCGTATACTCAACAAGGATTTACGTTTGATCATCGCATTGATGTGCTGGCACAACTCATCCGCACGGCGTTCGTTCCACTTAAAGGGCCATTTCTCTACCTTTATTCCTAACGCTTGCGTTACGCACCTTCGGCCCCAGTCGTCGCCTGAAAACCACTCCCTAGGCTTCCTAACAGAACAACGCCACCATAGTTGCCCGCGTAGCTTCTGGAGGATGCTGTCCTCGTCAGCGCCGCGCCCCTCAAGGACAGCAACCAGCTCGATAGGGCAGCGCGTGTATAATGAGACCTGCTGCCGGCGCTTTTCGGGGTCGATTGATCGGCCTATCTTAAGCATCCCGCACTCGGCTTGCATCAGATAGAGATGGCCGAAATCGCATGGCTTGC
>JAATGE010000622.1 GCA_015654825.1 Rhodospirillales bacterium | reverse complement strand
GCCCTGGCCTTCCCTACGACGCCACTCCACCCCCAAGCGCCCTGATCAGCCCGACGCTCGCATTCACCCGCCGCGTCCGGATATTCAGCGCGTTGCGCTCGGCCTGCAGCGCCGCTGTCTGCGCCGTCACCACATCGAGAAAGCTGGTGGCGCCATCCTTGTACAGCGTCATCGACATATCGAGTGTGTTGCTGGCGTCCCTCGCCGCCGCGTCCTCGGCCTGCTGTTCCTCGCCGAGCCAATGCAGCAGCGCCAGCTGGTCTTCCACCTCGCCGAACGCGTTCAGTACCGTCGCCCGGTAGGACGCGACGGTACGCCGGTAGACCGCCACGGCCGCATTTTCCTCCGCGTGGCGCAGGCCGCCTTCGAACAAAGGCAGCGTCAGCCCTGGCCCGACCGACCAGAAGCTGTCGGGCAGATTGAACAAATTGAATCCGGTATCCTGCAGCCCGACGACCAGGTTGATCGATATGTTGGGGTAGAACGCCGCGCGCGCCACGCCGATTTGCGCATTGGCCGCTGCCACCTGGCGCTCCGCGGACGCCACGTCGGGCCGGCGCTGCAACAGGGCGGCGGGCAGGCCCGCGTTCAACACCGGCACCACGATCGGCACCGCGACGGGCGCAATCGGCAACGAAGACGGCGGCACTCCCACCAGCAGCGCGATGGCGTGCTCGGACAGTGCGCGCCGCGCCTGGATATCCGCCGCCTGGGCACGGGCGTCATCGAGCTGCGTCGCCGCGCGCGCGACATCGATGCCGGAAGCGATATGGCCGGCAAAGCGGTTCTGCGTCAGCGTCAACGCCTGTCCGTAGGGCGCGACCGTGCGGGCCAGCAGGTCCGCCTGCGCATCCAGGCCGCGCAACGTGAAATATTCGCTCGCGAGTTGCGCGTGCAGCGACAATCGCGTGGTTTCCAGGTCGGCGGCGGTGGATGCCGCCGCCGCACGCCCGGCTTTCACCTCATTCGCCACCTTGTGCCAGATATCGATTTCGTAACTGGCCTGGGTGTCGATCGAATTGTCCAGGTACTGGTTCGGCTGATGCGGGCTGCGCAACGGCCGACGGGCGGATTGCCGGTTGGCGCTCACCTGCGCGCCGAGCCCGAGGTCCGGCAGCAAGCCGGCGGCCGCCTCCGCGGCCAGCGCCCGCGCCTGATCGTAAGTCGCCGCCGCGGCTTTCAGGTCAGGATTGGCGCTATCGACGCGCCCCTCCAGCCCATCGAGAATATGATCCTGGTAAATGCGCCACCACGCGCCGCGCGGCAGCGCATCGGCCGGCGCCGCCTGATGCCAGCGCGCGGTTTCTTCATAGGCAACCGGTGTCGCCACCACGGGCACATGGTACGCCGGCGCCAGATCGCACCCCGCGACCAGCAGGCCGGCGGCGAGCGTCAAACGGAACGGTTTCACGGCGATCGCGGCGTTTCGACGGCGACCCGGTCCTGCCCGCCCCGCCTGGCGGCGACGTTCACCCGGTCGCCGGTGACCAGCGAATCGGGTGGGCTATCGATCACCGCGTCCTGCGCTGCCAGGCCGGATACCACCTCCACGCTGGTACCGTCGTTACGCCCCAGCACCACACGCTGCAGCGTCACCGTTCCGTCCGGCCGCAACAGCGCCAGCTCTGTGCCGTCCTCCTGGAAAATCACCGCGCTCGCGGGAATGTCCAGCCGACCCGGCTCCGGCGCCAACTTGAAGTGCACCTGCGCATAAGTGCCGGGCAGCAACTGGCCGCGCGGGTTAGGCGCCAGCAATTCGAACAGCACCGTGCGCGATTGTTCGTTCACCGCATTGGCGGTGGTCGCGACCTTGGCCGCGAATGTCTGGTCGGGATATTGCGATACCGTGAGCGAGGCGGACGCCCCGATCGGAATGGCCGCCGACTGCGATTGCGGCACCGGCACATAGACGCGCATTTCATGCAGGTCCGCGACCCGGAACAACTGCAAACCGCGGCCGCTGCCGGCGTCGATCAGCGCGCCGACATCGGTGTTGCGCGCGGTCACCACGCCATCGAACGGCGCGGTAATGATTTTGAACCGCGCGAGCGCCGCAAGCTGGTCCACCTCCGCCTGCGCGGCGCGCACCACATCCTGTTTCGCATCCGCAGCCGCGACTTTCTCGTCGACCGTTTGTTCCGCCACCGATTTCGACGCCAGCAGCGCGCGCCACCGCCGCGCCGTCAGGGACGCGAGCTTCTCGTCCGACTGGGCGCTCGCCAGCGCCGCCCGCGCATGGTTCAGTTGCTGATCCAGTTCCGGCGCGTCGATCACCGCCAGGACGTCGCCGCGATGCACCCGCGCGCCGATATCGGCACGCCAACTCGCCACGTAGCCGCTGACGCGCGCATAGATCGGCGCCTCGTAGAATGCCTGCACGGTGCCCGGCAGCACGAATTCCCGCCCGCCCTGCAACGGCGCCGGCCGCACCACTCGAACGTCGGGTATCGCCTGCGCCTCGGTCCACGTGGTCAGCCGCGCCTCGCTCCGGTCGCGACTGACGATGCCCCACACACCGAGCATGATGGCGCCCGCCAGGCCAAGCAGCCCGGCCGTCCCTGCGCGGCGCCGGCGTGATCCGGGCGCGCCCGCATGCCCGGTCATGCGCCGGTCCCGGTTTGCGCGGTCTCGGCGTCGGGTCCGTACTGCCGCCCGCCGACCTCGGAGACCGCGCCATCGAGCCGGTGCACCGCCGCGAACACCGCCGGCACGAACAGCAGCGTCGCCGCCGTCGCGCACAGCAGGCCACCGATCACCGCGCGGCCCAGCGGCGCGTTCTGTTCGCCGCCCTCGCCCATGCCCAGCGCCATCGGCGCCATGCCGATGATCATGGCGAACGCGGTCATCAGCACCGGGCGGAACCGCATGACGCCGGCCGTGATCGCCGCCGTCACCGCGTCATGGCCGAGGCTCAGCTCGTCGCGGGCGAAACTCACCACCAGGATACTGTTCGCCGTCGCGATCCCCATGCACATGATGGCGCCCGTCAGCGCCGGCACCGAAAGCGTGGTGTGCGCCAGGAACAGCATCCACACGATACCGGCCAGCGCCGCGGGCAGCGCGGTGACGATCACGAACGGATCGAGCCAGGATTGGAAATTCACTACGACCAGCAGGTAGATCAGCACCATGGCGGTCACGATGCCGACATAGAGCTGGTCGTACGCGGCGCGCATGGTGCTCGCCTGGCCGCGGATCGCAACGATGGCGCCCGCCGGCACTTCGGCCGCCGTATTTCGCAGGATGTCGTCGATATCCGCGGTCACGCCGCCGAGGTCGCGCCGGTGCACCGCCGCAAAGATGTCGATCACCGGCTGCACATCGTAATGCGAAACGACCGCCGGGCTTGCGACCTGGGTAATCGTTGCCAGTCCGCCAAGCAGCGCCGAGCGCCCGCCGGCGCTGATCGGGATGTTCATCAGCCGGTCCACCGTATCGATGTCGTATTGCGGCAGCTGTGCCACCACCGGGTAGGAGACGCCGTTGCGCGGATTGAGCCAGAAACTCGGACTTGCCTGGCCGCTGCCGGTCAGCGTCACCAGCACGCTGTTGGCTACATCCTGCTCGGTCAGCCCTACTTCGGAGGCCAGGGTGCGATCCACGGTCACTTTCAGGGTTCGCTGGTCGAACGCCTGCTGGATGTGCGGTTCGGCAATACCGGGGATGCGCCGCACCTGGCGCAGCAGCAGCCGCGCATAGCGCAGGTTCGCCTGCATGTCGGGCCCCGCGACCTGGATATCCACCGGCGCGGGAAGCCCGAAATTCAGGATCTGGGTCGTGATATCGGCAGGAAGAAACGAAAACAGCGTGCCCGGGAACCGGCGCGGCAGATCGGTGCGCAGTCGTTCCACATAATCCTCGGTCGGGGCATGGCCGGCCTGCAGCGTTACCAGGATGTCGGCGTCGCCGCGGCCGATCGGGGCGGAGTTGCTGTAGGCCATGTTGATGCCGCTGACCGGCAGGCCGATATTGTCCACGATGCTCTGCAATTCGGCCGGCGGAACGGCGCCGCGTATCCGGCGTTCGATGCGATCGCACAACCTGGCGGTCTCTTCGATGCGCAACCCGGTCTGGCCGCGCACATGCAGCCTGATTTCACCCGAGTCGCTGCTGGGAAAGAAATTCTCGCCGAGCCACGGCTCGAGCGAAAAGGATGCGGCGACGATGACCAGGAAGGCCGGAATGAAAATGCCGCGGTGCGCCACCGCCGCGCTGAGAAAACCCGCATAGGCCGCGCGCACCTTCTCGAACCCATCGTTGAACGCGGTCTGCACGCGCGCAAACGGATTTCGCCGCGCCGCCGGCGCCGCATGCTCGCCCGCCGGATGCGCTCGATGCACCTGGCCGCGCAGCAGATACTTGGCCAGCGTCGGCACCAGCGTGCGCGAAAGAACGAAAGATCCCACCATGGCGAACACCACGGCCTCGGCCATCGGAACAAACAGGTACCCGGCAACCCCGCTCAGCGTCAGCATCGGCACGAACACAATGCAAATGCACAGCAGCGAGACAAAGGCCGGCACCACGATCTGATGCGCGCCATCCATGATCGCGGTTTCGATATCCTTGCCGTGTTCCAGATGCCAGTTGATGTTTTCGATGGTGACCGTGGCATCGTCGACAAGGATGCCGACAGCGAGGGCAAGGCCGCCCAACGTCATGACATTCAGCGTCTCGCCCAGCGCCGAAAGCATGGTGAGCGAGAACAGGATGGCGAGCGGAATGGAAATCGTGATGATCAGCGTCGAGCGCCAACTGCCGAGGAACAGCAATATCATCAGACCGGTGAGCAGCGCGGCAATGCCGCCCTCGCGAACCACGCCGCTGACGGCCGCCTTCACGAAAATCGACTGGTCACCAACGGCCTCGAGACGCAGCGATGGCGGCAACTCGGCCCGCAGGCGGGGCAGCAGCGCCTTGATGCCACCGATGATATCCAGCGTAGAGGCAGCGCCGGCCTTCAATATCGTCATCAGCACGGCGCGCTTGCCGTCCACCCGCACAATATTGGTCTGCGGCGGGCTGCCGTCGTGCACATAAGCAACGTCGCGCATCAGGATCACCGTCCCGCCGACGGTCTGTATCGGAATATCGTTCAGCCGCGCCACCAGCGTAGGGCTGGCATTCAGCTGCACCTGGTATTCGAATTTCCCGACTTTCTCGGTACCCCCGGGCAACACCAGATTCTGCGCCGAAACGGCCTTGACGACGTCGATGGCGGAAAGCCCATGCGCCTGCAATGCATGCTGGTCGAGGTCGATCTGGATCTGCCGCACCATGCCCCCGTACGGCGAAGGTACCGCGGCGCCGGCCACGGTCGCCAGTTGCGGCCGGATCAGGTTCTGCCCCAAATCGAACAGTTTCGTTTGCGACAGCGTATCGCTGGACAAGGCAAGCTGCAGGATCGGAACGGTGGAAGCGTTGAAATTCAGGATATAAGGCGGCGTGATGCCAGGCGGCAGCAGCTTCAGCACAGTCTGCGAGGCCGCGGTCACCTGTGCCAGCGCCGCGTTGATATTCACATTTGGTTGAAAGAATATCTTGACGATCCCGTAGCCCAGCAGCGACTGCGATTCGATATGCTCGATATCGCCGACCATCGTGGTCAATTGCCGCTCATAATAATAGATGATGCGGCCCGACATGCCGTCCGGCGGCATGCCGTCATAGGTCCAGACCACGCTGACAACGGGTATGCCGATATTGGGAAAAATATCGGTCGGCATGCGCAACGCACTGCGCGCGCCGAAAATCAGGATCAGCATGGCCACGACAACGAACGTGTAAGGCCGCCGCAGCGCGATGCGAACAATGCCGATCATCGCTGGACCACCGCCCGCTGCGCGCGGCCACGTACGAAATGAGATGCTATGCCGCGCAACGCCGTTTTTTCCAGATGGCGGTTGGTGCGGCAGGATATAGCGCGCACTCCGGCGGTGCGGCAGTATAATATCTTTTATAGGTGCAAGGACGAAAGGCCAGGGCTCTGCCCTGGACCCGCTGGGGCCCGAGGCCCCAGACCCCCATTAGCGCTGCGCGGCTTTTCATCGTCTCCCTGGCGAAGCCTGTACGTGGACTTTCAGGCTTCGCCGTTCCCCCCAGATAACGGGGTCTGGGGCCTACGGCCCCGTCGTGCGCAGCACGCCTCCGGAGTGACGGGCCCAGGGTGGAGCCCTGGCCTTCCCTATCCTGACGGCCAACTGCGCATTTCAATCACCAGCCCGGGCCCGGCATCCCCCATTTCCAAGTGAAACATATGCAGCCGCACAATGGCCGCCACGAGGCTCAGGCCGAGGCCGTGCCCCGCCACGTGGCGGCTGCGGTCGCCCCGGTGAAATCGTTTCAGCACCGCGGCACGGTCGCCCGCGGCAATACCCGGCCCGGTATCGCGCACCGCGAGCACCGCCCCGCCGCCGCCATCGTACGTCGCAAGTTCCACCCGCCCCCCGGGCGGCGTGAATTTGATCGCGTTATCCAGCAGGTTCGCCGCCACTTCGAACAATAGATCGCGATCGCCGAACACCGTCATGTCGGGCGCCAGGCTGACGCTCAACGCGACGTCCCGCAATTCCGCGATCGGCGCGTACAAATCGCCCGCTTCCCCAGCGATCGCATTCAGGCTCACCGGCGCGAAGCCGGCCCGCCTTGCGCTGCCCTCGATCTGTCCGATGCGCAACAGCGCCGTGATCATGGCAAACGCCTGGTCCAGTTCGCCGATGGCGCGATCGACCACGCAAGCGAGTTCCTCGAGTGTCTCGGCGCGGCCGAGGCCACCTTCCAGCCGCGCCCGCATGCGCGCCAGCGGCGTGCGCAAGTCGTGGGCAATATCGTCGCCCACACCACGCATTTCCTCCACCAGCCGTTCGATTTCGTCGAGCATCCGATTGACCGCCAGCGCCAGCTGGTC
>JAATGE010000373.1 GCA_015654825.1 Rhodospirillales bacterium | reverse complement strand
TTGCTGCGCGTCCCATTTCGAACCCGCGGTGGCGATCGCGACGAAAAGATCGCCGAGCGCGGGCTCGATTTTGTCGAGCGCCGAACGGATCGCGGCCATCGCCTGGTCGAAAATCGGCCGCTGATCGGGATCGTTCTGATAGGCGCCATAGAGGTGCAGGTTGAACGACCAGGTCTCCAGCAGGTCAGTGACCTGCTGCGCGCCGGAAGCGTTCGCGGCAGCCGTCAGCAGGTTCTTCTGCAGCGAGCGTTTGCCGTTCTCTTCGTCGACAAAGCCTTGCTGCATCGCGCCGACGACATTGATGGCGGCATTATGCCCGGATGCGCGGTTGGCATCGTCGTCGGCTTCCTCGTCGCCGGCGGCGACGCCCAGGATGCACATAGTCGCGGTGCGGCGCCCGTACGTGGTTTGGCCGGCGAAATCCTGCATCGCCGCTTTGCGGCTGTCCGCGTTGACCAGCGGCCAGATGCATCCGATCCACTGGCAACTTTCATGGCGCAGCTGCACGAACAAATCGTACTGGCCCACACGCACGGTCGACCGGATCGGGCGCGCCATCGGCATCGTAAAGCCGTTCGATGTCAGCGGTTCCCGGATCGAATTGTTCACCGATGCGAGGGTGGCGTACCTGTATGTATACTGATAATCGCGACCGTCCGGCGTTTTCCCACGCACCGTTGCCTCTTTATCGCGGTACGGATTGACCATCGCCGCGCACGCTTTACTGAGCGCCGGCAGAAGCTTATCGAGTTCGGCGCTCTCCAGGAAGTCCGGCACCGCCGCCGCGGGCAGCAGCTCGCCCTTCTTCTTGAACAGCTCACGCAACGGTTCTTCGGTTTCCCACTGGCGGTCGAAGCGGCCGATCAGCTGCCGGATAAGCGCCTGTAGTCCATCCTCGCCGGCGCCGGCGGCCGCGTGTACGATCTGGTCCATCAGCGCACCGACGCCCTGACGTCGTCGAAGATGCGCAGTCCATGCTTCTCCTGGTCGCGCAACGGGTTTGCCTTACGCCGGATGGCGGTCCGGATCGCGCCCTCGTTGATGGTGAGGAATTCGCGCGGCAGGTCGCCGCGCAGCACGGCGCCGAGGAACATGCCTTCGTCCAGAATTTTGAAATCCCAGACTGTCACCGCCGAGGACGTTCCGCCGAACGTGCCGGTCACGCGCCCGAGGTTGGCGTTGGCGCCGTCGGCCCGCGACTGCGATTGCTCGGCGCGGTCGGCGAGCACGCCCGCCTGCTCCATCAGCTCGGCGGAGCCGGCCTTCTGAGCAGCAGCTTCCACGGTCCGCGCAGCTGCGGCCTGTTCGTCCGCGAGTCGTTGCGCCTTGAGACGCTCTTCCGCGATCTTGTGCCGGGTATATTCAGTCAGCGCGCCCTCCAGGATCGCAACCTTCTCGTCCGCGGGCCCGATCAGCTGGCTGTTGAAGAACGCATGCGCGGCTTTGCCCGCGGCGTCGTAGCGGCCTTTTTCGACCTTCCGTCGCTTGTCCGCGGCGCTGCTCAGCGCCTTCAACTGGCCGGTAAACGTGGTGGTCTTCTTGGCGTCGCCCTCCGTCCGGATCGGATTGCGGACCTTGGTCGGATTGCCACTCGCATCGAGGGCGAAGCCGAGCGATTTCTCCCAGCGGTCAAACGCGTCATTGAGATCCCTGAGGCGCTTCAGCGCATCTTTCTCGTCTTCGGTGAGCTGGGCCGCGATCAGCTCGGGATCGAGGGCATCCTTCACGGCTTGCTCGATCAGCGCTTTCGTGGTGGCGTCGAGCTCTGTGCGGCTGTTGTGGCCGATCGTCGGATCGGCAGGAACGTGCGTGTCCATCGAGGGTCCTTTCAAAAGATTGGAGGCATTTTGTTGAGGTCGATCGCCTTGTTCGGCGGCGGCGCGCCGGGCTGGCGCAGCTCGGCGCAGCGTTTCTCGTATTGTGCACGGGTGATGGCCTCGCGCGCTGTCAGCCAAATGTGCATGACCTTGTCGGCCAGTAGCGGGTTTTTGTTGGGCGACCGTTCGCAGCCGTTGATCACCGCCCACCATCCCCTTTTTTGGCTGTGACGGATGATGGCCGGCACCCAGGGACCGCCCTTGACCTCGCGGAACAGAAAGTATCCCTCCTTTGGCGCCTCGACGCTTCGCACGCGATGTGGCAGGAGCTCAGGAAGTTCAGACGAAACCGGAGCGCTGGACGGTTTTTGTGCCATGGCGGACGCGGACCTAATCACAGGCAACTGTGATATGCAACACCGATAAACCTTAGAAATGTGGTCAAAATGCAAAAATCCCCCAGGGGAATGTGCCCCTGGGGGATTTGGTCAGGCCGACGCGGCGGCCGCTTGGGCGCGGCGCTGTACGACCGCAGGCGCCGGCGGCGCGTTCGCGGTGATCTCGACGAACGCCGCGATCCAGCTGCGAAGCAACGGTGCCAGCCGGTCCGCATCGATGCCGCGCGGAAACGGATCATCCTCCGGAAACTGAAGTTTGAAGGGGTCCAGAACCGCAATGGCGCCTGGCGTCTCGAAGACGATCGCCATCAGCAGCCGATCCATCCGGCTTGAATCAGGCCAGATGCATTTGAACCGTACGAACCAATGGCGGGTCGAGCTTTCGTCGCACTGGTAGACGGACAGCAGCTCCGCGTGGAATGCCGGCACGTTGCTGGCCGTCCAGCGGTCGGGAGCTTCCTCCTTGGCGATCGAGCCATCGGTGAACGCGATCTGCTGAGCCCCGGAGGCCAGCCGCACCGCGACGGGCGTACCGAATAGCTTGTCCGCCTTCCCGGCAATGAACAGCTCGGCCTGGCTTAGCTTGCGTCTTGACATGGGTTTCTCCTCTGGCCCGCGACGCGCGGGCGACCCGGCCGGCTGGCGCCGGCGCGGGTTTCAGGCAGCCTTTGCGGCCGCAACGTCGTCGAAACATTCGGCTTTTGCCTCTGCGACCCAGCTTTCGAACTGGTCTCGCGGGAGACGCTCGCGCGCCAGATCCAGGAACCGCTTGCGCCAGCTGTTCAGGCTGGCCAGTTCGGCCTGGCGTTCGATAGAGCGAGCGTAGTCGGCGTCCCTGCGGGCCTTACGGGCCAGCGCTTCCGCCTGAAGGCGCTGCTGCTTGGCGACGCCTTCCGCGGGATCACGTCTGGGCGCCGGCGGCCTATTGGCGTCGCATAGTTCGCGATCGCGCCGCATCACCCGGTAGCGCTGGGCGCTCTTGATATGCATGGCGTAGGCAGCCTTGCGGGCCCAGGCCATGCGCTCTTCGGATAAGGGCGCAATGGCGGCTTCCAGCCGCGCGACCTCCAGCGACATCTGGATCTTGGCGATGCCGTGATCCAGCCAGGAGAGGACCTGGAGCGCCGCCAGATGCGTCCTGATAGAGGCGGGGTCGGCCAGCGCGGCCTGGAAGGCCGCGTATTGCTCTGCACTCATGAGCTGGGGGCGAGACGGGTCTTCCGGGGGAAGAGTGTCAGGCATTGCTTTCTCCTCTGGCCCGCTTGCTGCGGGCGAGGTCCAGGGGCAGAGCCCCTGGCCTTTCGTCAGTCGGCTGCCAACGGCATCGCCACCACAGTCTGCTGTGATGGCTCGGCAGAATGCAACAGCAAAAAAGTTTTCTCTTCGCGGCGCCGATCGAGCCGGTAGTTCCTCAGGCCCGCGATGCGGGCGAGGTCCAGGGGCAGAGCCCCTGGCCTTTCGCTATTCCTGGGCGACGAACCCGGCCGGAATGACCCGCGCCATCTCGAAGGCGAGCCGAAGCGCCTCCTCCTTGTCGTCAGCATTGATCGGATAGCGTCGCTCGATTTCGTAGAGCGCAGCGACGCGTGGATGAAGCGTCAGGCGCCAGCTTCCGCGATGCAGCTCGACCCAGAGCAGGAGCGGCTCGCCTTCGTAGGCGTAGCCGATCCTGCCCATCGGGTCGCGCGTCTCGCGCAGCATGGGCATCTGCTCGATACCCGCGCAGCGCAGCAGCTGCATGTTGAGCGCCGGCTTGATCAGGCCGTCGACTAGATCGAAGGCCTTCGGCGTCGGATCGAAGGGTTCGTCGTCCTCATCCACAAGAATGATGTTTCGCGGAGCGTCCTGCTCCGCTGTGGTGTCGGACATGAGTTCCTCCTCTGGCCCGCGGAGTGCGGGCGACGCCAGGGGCCGAGCCCCTGGGTTTCGTCAGGCGCGGGATTGGTGCCGCGCGATGGCCTTCTGCAGACGTGTCAGGAGCGGATGGGCGTCCATTGTTTCGCCAATGGCGACGGTCCGGCAGACCACCTGCGCTTTCTGAAACGTGCGCCCCAGTTTCGAGTCCGTGAGACCATTTCTGGTCACAGATTCGGCCGTCGCGCGCGGCGCAGAGCGATTGTGGCGATAGGGTTTCATAAGTTTCTCCTCCGGCCCGCGAAAGGCGGGCGAGGTCCAGGGGCAGAGCCCCTGGCCTTTCGTCACTCGGCGAGCGTGGCGGGTGCCAGGACTTCGCAATGCCGGCAATAGACGTAGCCGAGGTGGACTTCGTTCCATTCATGTCCGCCTACATTGATGCATGGCGCCCTTTCGCCGAGGTCGATAACCGCGGCTGTCGCGGTTGGAGTGCTACAGTCTGCGTCAGATACTGGATCATCAGCAAAATCCGGAAACTCGCAGGTCTCTTCTTTTAGAAACGATGCAAGCTTGAGTGCCTCCTCAGGGGATGTAGCAGCAATATCAAGCGACGCCGTCTGTTCGACGGTTCTCACCCTCCTGAGAGTGACCGTGTAGAGAGTGCCTTGTTGTGGCATAAGTTTCTCCTCAGGCCCGCAGGATGCGGGCGAGGTCCAGGGGCAGAGCCCCTGGCCTTTCGTCAGACAGCAATAGCGCGAGCGAGCCGCGCTACGACCCGCCGGCCGCGACCATGGATCTCCGCGCCGTCGCCAAGCGACGTTGCGGGGTAAACGAAGTCGGTGCGGTCCGGAAAGAAGTGCGCGGCCGTCATCGCCACGAGCATAGATACGACGTAAGTCACGCCCGGCACCCGTGCCGGCAGGTTTTCGATCCGCCGCACCCTGACAGGCCCGTGGATCGGCACGCCCGCCTCGTTGCCTTGCGGCTCGCCGATATCGATGTCGATGCGCACGGCCGGCAGCTGAACGTCCGGTCGTAGCACCCGGTACCGTCCCTCCGGCCGCGGGCGCAGCGCGATGGGATGCGGTGTCAGATTTCTCAACATGGGGTTTCTCCTCTGGCTCGCACACGGCGAGCGACCCGGCCGTCTACTGGACGGCGCGGGTTTCGGGATATCGAGAGTCGAGGTCGGCGTACTGCATGCCGTTGTGGACCTGGTTCGGCAGCACGAGAAAGATCGAGGAGGCTTTATCCTTGCCCACACGGATCTTCATGCGCGCCGGCGTGCCGGTCATCATCATATGCAGGAACCGCATCCAGCTCTTGATATCCGATGTAAACTTCGACACCTGCGCCAGGGTTAGCGCTTGCCTGCCGCCGGTGTCGAAGTAGACGACGAATTTGCCGTCGACGGTATCGATGGCAGTCGTTTCCATAGAATTCTCCTCAGGCTGGGGATGCCAGCGACAACAGCCCGGAATTTCCGAGCTGTTGTTTCGGGGTTAGACGGCGTTGCGAGCCGCGCGGCCCATCAGTTTGCTCGCGAGCTTCTCCAACTCCAGGCGATCGTCCTGACAGTGAAGATCGCGTGCCACGGCCGTGAGGCCCTGGCACATGTCCCAGTTCGATTCGGGCTTACGGCCCTCCTCCCGTTCGCAGGTCTCCACGATACGCAGGGCCTGCTTGATCGACAGCTCCAGACCGCTGCCGGTTAGGAATTCCTTACGCTCCTCATCATTCGTCGCCACGACGGCTTGGCGAGCCGCCGAAATGCCTGCCAGCAGCTTCGTAGGTTCGCTGCTGGCGTAGCGCGCGAGAGCCGGTTCGGCCTCACGGGCGAAGCGCAGCGCACCGTGCTTGGAATGCACAATGCGTAGCTCGTCGAAGTCCTCGACACCCCACAGGTTGCGGTTCTGACACACGGCGCGCAGCCAGAAGGTTGCGATGCCCATCGAACGGGCGCCGACCTCGGAATTGTAGCAATAAAAGCCACGGAAAATCAGGTCGTCATCGCCGTTCTTCAGTTTGCCGATCGAGATCGGATGCGTGTCGTCGACCAGGAACAGGAACACGTCCCGGTCGCTCGCATAGAGAGTTGTCGTGTCCTTCGTCACGTTGACGTAAGGGTTGTAAGTGCCGTTGGACCAATCGATCTGGCCAGGCACCTTCCAGCGCGAGCCGGTGCCAGCAAAGCGCTGGACGGCCGCGACCAGATCCGCATCGAAAATACGGCCATAGTCCGGGCCGGTAAACGCCCGCGCCGTAAAGTCAAGAGTTTCACCATAGAGCTTGATGGGCTTGTCTTCGGCTCGTTGAAGCATGTCCGTTTGCAGGTTGAAGGCGGCGCGCACGGCGTGCATACCCCGAAGATATCCGGCCGGCGCTTTCGCGAGGCCGCATAGTTGACCGAATGAATAGCGCGTCGGGCTGATCTGTTTGCCGTCGGCCTCGATCGTGAGAACGTCCGCGTTGTCCCGATCAGCCTGGAACCGCAGGTCGCGCGGGCTGATCATGGACTCGAAGGACGCCTCGCGACGGTGGTTGACGGATGAGAACAGCGCTTCGAGCGACAGAAATTTTTGGTCATCCGGTCGCACGGCCCACTGGCGGGATACTTCGCTGCGGAGTTCGCCGCGGTGTACATCGACAGCACGGGCGCCAACAGCACTCTGGTCCGGTTTGGTGATTGCGTTCATGTTGAAGCATACTCCTCTGGCCCGCGGAACGCGGGCGACCTGGCCGGCGATGCCGGTCAGGTTTCGTCAGGAGGGAATACCGCGAAGCCAGTTCGCATATTCCATTCCCATCATCAGCTCGACGAAGCGCATCGATCCGGGCGAGCCGGCATCGACGTCATCCCGGCTTGGCAGCGTCTCATCGTAGTAGCCTGGCACGCGGTGGCGCCCAAAAGCGCAATAGCCATTTTGCATCAGCAAATTGGCCATTTTTCCCAGGTCGTAATCGGCATGCCATACGGCGCCGGTATTGATCAGATACTGCCAGGCGGACAGGAATTGTGACGTCCGCTCCGGGAAAATCTTGGTCATGTCGGTGGAGACGATGTCGTCTCCGACCGCGGCGCCCGCGTTGACGGCTGCCAGCCGTTTTTCGAGCGTCATCTGCTCCCACATGGCTTGCGTGAACAGTTCTGGCGGCTCGTGCCCAATCGCCTGCTCGATGGTTTCCTTGGGGCCGCGCAGCGGAAACACCATGAGCCCGATGCGCCCCTTTTCCTTATCCTCCTCGTCGCGTTCGAGTTCGATCACGATCGGGGTCATAATGGGGGTGTGTTCGGGATGTTTGGTGAGCCGCTCGATGTCCCCTGCGGCCGTTACCCGGATGTCCGGATGCCGCACGGTATCGTCAGTTTCGGGGTCGATTGCCGCAAACAAGTAGGGTGTGGGCATAGGTTTCTCCTCTGGCCCGCACTACGCGGGCGACCCGCCCGGCGCGTGGCCGGGACGGGTTTCGGAGCCTGTTATATGGTGTCGATACGATCACGCATCCAGTCCTTCCGCGTCGAGCAGGGCGCGGATTTCATCGTTACTGGGCATCTCGAATGGCGGAAGTGCTGCGATGGCGGCGTCTTCCTGATCGAGTCTGGCGCGCGTCACGAGTTCCAGATTTCCACCAAACGTGACGCTCTCGGCGGTCTCGCTCAGCAGGTCATGCAGCCCGCGCGACAGCAGCGCGGTCGAGGTGTTGAACCAGTTGACGCGCTCCCCGTCTGCCTGCGCGACGCGACGAAGCGCTCGCATCGCGCGCGCGATAATCAAGAGATCGTTGTCGTCCCACTCGAACTCGCTAGCAGGATCTTCTGTAATAGTCGGTTTGGTCATGAGTTTCTCCTCTGGCCCGCGGAGTGCGGGCGACCTGGCCGGCGGCGCCGGTCAGGTTTCGTTAGGTGAAAGTTCTTCCCACGCGTCGACATACATACCGTTATCTTTGATTTCGGGCGCAGTATGTGACCAGGTCTGCTTGGCTTGCTGATTGCGGGCCAAGGCTAGCGCGAGGGCCTTAGCCCTGTCGCTGGACGTGGCCTCTACGACGATATCCGCAGTGGCATATGCGGTAGTCTTGGCAAGGACGCCAACTTTGAAGCGTCGGACACGGCAACAACTTTCTACCATTTCGTTTCTCCTCTGGCCCGCGGGATGCGGGCGACCCGGCCGCCTAAGCGGCGGCTCGGGTTTCACGGGGCTGGGGCCTGCCGCCATAACGCTCTTCGTAACGAGCGAGCGTCAAAAGACGGTACTTCAAGGTCGGCGGTTGCCGCGGCCGGTCCGGGAACATGCGGAGCATTTCCCGCGCCATGGCGCTGTAGTTCAAACCCTGGCGCTCGAGGACCAGCAATGCGTTGTCCTCTGCTTCGGTGAAGGGCCAGATCAAGCCGCCTTTCCGCCGGAAGGGCCCGACTAGACGCGGCATGGGCGGCGGTATTCGCTTTGCCTCGGCGCCGCGAACCAGCACCCAATGCGT
>JAATGE010000610.1 GCA_015654825.1 Rhodospirillales bacterium | reverse complement strand
TTCCCGCTGGCTGAACGCCGCCTGCTCCGGGTTCAGGTACAGCAGGATCGTCACCCGCTTGGCCAGGCTGTCGGTATGGATCTGCCCATCCTTGTCCCGGCAATAGACCCGCACGGTCAGCATGGTCGGCGCATCGTCGAGCGCCATTTCCAGTTTCGCGCCGATCAGCCGGCGCAGCACCGCGCCTTGCATCTCCTCGGCCAGTGCGGCCGCCGCCGGCCCCAGCCGCAGCGCTTCGGGCGGAAACGACCCGCCGCGCCGCAGCCGCGGCATGTCCGCATGCACCCGGGCCAGCGCCGCCGGCGGCACGAAGTTCTCCACCAGGATGTGGCGAAACGGGCTGTCGCTGACCGTGGCGCCCTGCAGCGCGGCGAAATCCAGCATCGGAGAGGCGGGAAAGGCGTCCATGACGCGCAGAAATGCGCAAGCCGCCGGCATTTCGCAACCCGACGTTCAGCCGCCCCGCCATGCGCCGCCCGTCGCGTCAGGTGTGGCCCGGCATTGCCGGCACCGCCAGCACCGTCGACGCCAGCGGTACCGCGCACCACCCGTTCGGCCCGCAGCAGAACTGCATCGACGTGCTGAGCAGCACATGCCGCAGCGCCGGCTTCATCCGGATGCACGCCGTCCCGATCAGTTCCGGCCGCGGAGTATCCGCGCCAACGGCGCGCCGCGGCTGCGACCCGCCATGCGCCGGATCGGCCGCGAACAGCGCGGCACAGGCAAAACCCACCCGCCTCATCGCGCAACCACGGCCCGCATCGCCACCCCCAATCCTCCCGCGCAGCCCCCGCCAGCGGGAAATCAACACCCCTTTGTTTGAAAATTAGACAACGCCGGGCTATGGCCCCGCCCATCCATGGATGGATCCGCCGCCCCCCCCACAGGTCCCCTGCCGGCCTACCGCGCACTGATCGCCAGCGGCGCGCTGACGGCCGACGACAGCCAGCGCGCCGCCGCCGAGCACCTGCAGGACCTGTTTGCCAAGCTGCGCGGCTACAACCCGCCGCCGCGCCCGAACGGCGGCAACGTCATCAGCCGCCTGCTCCGCCTGCGCCCCGCGGAAGGCGCCCCCGACGCCCGCCCCAACGGCCTCTACGTCGTCGGCGAGGTCGGCCGCGGCAAATCCATGCTGATGGACCTGTTTTTCCAGCAGGCCGACGTCGCCCGCAAACGCCGCTTCCACTTCCACGAGTTCATGCAGGGCGTGCATGCCCGCATCCACGCCTGGAAGCAGGCCAATCCGGACGGCACCGACCCGATCCAGCCGCTCGCCGACACCATCGCCGCCGACGCCGCCCTGCTCTGCTTCGACGAATTCCAGGTCAACGACATCGCCGACGCCATGATCCTGGCCCGCCTGTTCGCCGCCCTGTTCGATCGCGGCGTCGTCGTCGTCGCCACCTCCAACACCCGTCCCGACCAGCTGTTCGCCGGCCGTCCCGGCCGCGACGCCTTCCTGCCCTTCATCGCCCTGCTGAAGCAGAAGCTGGACGTGCTGCAGGTGGAAGGCGACCGCGACTATCGCCGCCAGCGCCTGCACGACCTGGCCACCTGGTATGTGCCACCGGACGCCGCCGCCGACCGCGCGCTCGATCGCGCCTTCGCGACCCTGTCCGGCGGCGCACAAGCCGCCCCGCGCCGCCTGCTCGTCATGGGCCGCCCCTTCGACGTGCCGCTCGCCGCCGGCCCGGGCGCACGCTTCGATTTTGCGGCGCTCTGCGCCCGCGCCCTCGGCGCCGGCGACTACCTGGCGCTCGCCACCCACTTCGAAGCGCTGGTGCTGGACGCTGTGCCCCGCCTCAGCCCCGACAATTTCGACGAGGCCCGCCGCTTCATCGTGCTGATCGACGCGCTCTACGAACACCGCGTGAAGCTGGTCGCCAGCGCGGAGGCGCCCCCCGACGCCCTCTATCGCAGCGGCGACGGCGCCCAGGCATTCGAACGAACCGCCAGCCGGTTGTTGGAAATGCAGAGCAGAGAGTATCTCGAATTGCCGCACTTGACGTAAGGCAAGGACAGGAAGGCCAGGGCTCTGCCCTGGACCCGCTGGGGCCTGAGGCCCCAGACCCCCGATAGCGCTGCGCGGCTGTTCATCGTTTCCCCGGCGAAGCCATCATCCGAAATCGATTTCCTGGCTTCGCCGTTCCCCCCAGTAACGGGGGTCTGGGGCCTCAGGCTCCGTCGTGCGAAGCACGCTGGCGCGTGACGGGTCCAGGGCAGAGAGACTGTGAATTTTTGACCGGCAGCAGATACAACTTGCGGAAACGGCTGAGCTAAACCGGGCGTGACGGGTTACGGCGGCACTAGCTCGCCCAAAGGCCCCAAAAAACAGCCG
>JAATGE010000250.1 GCA_015654825.1 Rhodospirillales bacterium | reverse complement strand
TGTCGCAGTACACGCTCGTGGAGTTCCAGCGCGCGGCCGCCATCCGTGATGCGCTGTATTCCAGCGGCTCGCAGATGCAGGTCAAATTCCAGCTCGTGCCGGTATCGCTCGACCCCAAGCTGGCCAAGATCAGCCTCGATATCGCCGGACACTCCCTGACCTACGACCATGGCCCGACCGAGTCGGTTGGTTTCGTCTGGCCGGCGCTGGATGGTCGTACTCTGGTGCGTGTGACGATCACCAATGCCGGCGGCGGCGAGACCGTTGTGGAGAAGGACGGTCCCTGGGCACTGCTGCGCATGCTGGACACCGCCCGGGTGATCCCCAGCGGCCAGCCGGACCAGTTCAAGCTGGTGTTTTCCGCCCCGGCGGGCAGTGCCGCCTTTCAGCTCAACGCCAGCAGCGTACGCAACCCATTCACCATGAGCGCCCTGCGATCGTTCCGTTGTCCCGGGAAACTCTAGGTACAAGCGTCCAACCCACGAATACGGACATACAAAAGTTTTTTGGTTCTTTTTTCAAAAAAGAACTTTTTTTGAAAAAAGAAGCAAAAACTTTTGTTAATTTATACGGTGCGCGCGACGTCGTTTCGGCGTCCCTGAGTTTCGGTTTTTGTGCTTTTATGCCGCCATCATAGCTCCCAAGGACATTTGCCATGTCAGGCTCAGACTCCAGCACCAAACCTTCGCCCTACGGTACCATCAAAGTCACGCCGGATCCGGGCCCCGGCTTCCCGCTGGTTTTCGACGGACTGGAAGCGATCGAGACGCTCGGCCGGCCTTTTTTGCTGAACCTGGACGTCTCCAGCACCGCGACGAAAAGCGACCTGCTCAACCTGCTGGCCTCGTCGGTCACCATCTCGTTCACCCGCAGCGACAAGACGAAACGCTATTTCAACGGCATCCTGACGCGCATCGTCTATGCCGGCCTGGTCGGCGGCGCCTCGCGCTATCACCTCGAACTGAGGCCCTGGGTGTGGTTGCTGACGCGCATCCATGATTGCAAGATCTTCCAGAACATGGCGCCCTGGGACATCATTACCAAAGTCTGCCGCGACGCCGGATTTTCCGATTTCGCCGACAAGCGGCAGAACCAGGCCGGCTCCACGGTGCTTGAATATTGCGTGCAATACCGCGAAAGCTCGCTCGACTTCATCACGCGCCTGATGGAGCAGTATGGAATCTATTACTATTTCGAACACACCGACGGCAAGCATACGCTGAATTTCGCCGACGACCCGAATTCGCACGCCGCGCTGAAGCAGGAGATCCCCTACCAGCGCGACATGACCGAAATTCGCACCGTTGCCGACCACATCTGGGAATACTCCGCCGATTTGCGCCTGCAGCCCGGCACCTACACGTATCGCGATTATAACTTCACGACGCCGACCGCCGACCTGACGGCGAAATCCATCAAGCAGGCGACGCACGATTACGGCAGCTCGGAAATCTACGACTACCCCGGCATCTACGATACTGCCGCCAACGGCCAGAAACTCACCGACATCCGGATCCAGGAACTCGTTTCCAAGCGGCAGATTTTTACCGGCTCCACCAACGCGCGCACCCTGGTCTGCGGCTGCCGCTTCAAGCTCAGCAAGGCGATCGATACCAAGCTGAACGCCGAGTACCTGGTGATCGGCACCACCACGCATTTCGGCATGGGCGAAAGCAAGTCCGGCGCCGGCAACCAGGGCGAACTGACCGACAGCTATACCTGCAGCTTCCAGGCGATCCCCGGCGCCACACCGTTCCGGCTGGAACGGCAAACCGCGCTGCCGATGATCCGCGGCCCGCAGACCGCCAAGGTGGTGGGCAAGTCGGGTGACGAAATCACCACGGATCAGTATGGGCGCGTGAAGGTGCAGTTCTACTGGGACCGGGTCAATCCGGCCGATGATACCGCATCGTGCTGGATCCGCGTGTCGCAGACCTGGGCGCATGCCGGCTGGGGTTCGATGGTGATCCCGCGCGTCGGCCAGGAGGTGATCGTCGAATTCATGGAAGGCAACCCGGACCGGCCGATCATTACCGGCTGCGTCTATAACGCCAACAACACGGTGCCCTACCCGCTGCCGGCCAACGCGACGCGCACCACCATCAAGAGCAATTCCAGCAAGGGCGGCGGCGGCTCGAACGAACTGCGCTTCGAGGACAAGAAGGGCAGCGAGGAAGTCTTCTTCAATGCCCAGTACGACTACAACAAGACCGTACTGCATAACGAGACGGTCACCATCACCAACGACCACACGACGACGGTAAAGGAAGGCAAGCGCTCGATCACCGTGAGCCAGGGCGCCAATGAGCTCACCGTCAACCAGGGCGACAACAAGGCCACCATCAGCACCGGCAACGATAGCCTGACGGTATCCTCCGGCAATCACACGATTACCGTCTCGGCCGGCAGCAGCACGATTTCCGCCGGGCAGTCCATAACGCTGAAGGTCGGCGGCAACAGCATCACGATCGATACGACAGGCATTACGATTTCCGCGACCAAGATCGCCGTGCAGGCGCAGGCACAGCTATCGGCGCAGGGCGCGCAGGTTTCCGTCAACGCCAATGCGGCCATGTCCCTGCAGGCAGGGGCGGCGATGACGCTGCAGGGCCTCACCATAGCGATCAATTAGGAGCGACAGGTGCCGCCCTCGGATTTCGCAGCGCTGCTCGAGCGGGAATGTCTTCCGGTAGCCGATCCGGTGGCGCCGCCCCCGGCGCCCGCGATGCACGCGCTGGCACTGCAGGCACTGTCGCACCCCGAACTTCTCGGCGGCCGCGCCCGCGATGTGATTGGTGCGCTGTGCGCCGAAATCGATCTGCGGCTCACGACACAGATCAACGTAATCCTGCACCACGCCGAATTCCAGGCCCTGGAAGCAACCTGGCGCGGCCTGTATTTCCTGGTCACGGGCAGCGAAACCGGGTCGCAACTGAAAATAAAATTCCTCAATATCGGCAAGCGCGAGCTGTCGCGTTGCCTGCGCAAGTTCCGCGGCACCGCGTGGGACCGCAGCCCGATCTTCAAGCATATCTATGAAGAGGAGTATGGCCAGTTCGGCGGCGAACCGTACGGTGTGCTGATCGGCGATTATTACGTGGACCATCGGCCGGAGGATCAGCAGCTGATCGCCGACATGGCGGCAATCGCTGCCGCGGCGCACGTGCCCTTCATCACCGGGGCGGCACCCGCGGTCATGCAGATGGATAGCTGGACCGAGCTTGCCAACCCGCGCGACCTCACCCGCATCTTCCAGACCCCGGAATATGTCGCCTGGCGCGCCCTGCGCCAATCGGAAGATGCGCGCTATATCGGCCTCTGCCTGCCCCGCTTCCTGGTGCGCCTGCCATACGGCTCGCGCACCGACCCGGTCGATGCGTTCGCGTTCGAGGAAGAAACCGAAGCCGCCGACTGCGACGCCTATCTGTGGGCCAATGCCGCCTATGCGTTCGGTGCCAACGTGGCGCGCGCCTTCGCGCTGTACGGCTGGTGCACACGCATCCGTGGCGTCGATAGCGGCGGCGTCGTCGAGGATCTGCCGGTCTCCACCTTTCCCACCGCGGACGGCGAGGTCGACTTGCGCGGCATCACCGAAATCGCGTTGAGCGAGCGGCGTGAGGCCGAACTCGCCAAGGCCGGCTTCATTCCGCTCGTGCAGCGCAAGAATGAGGGCGTCGCGGCCTTCATCAGCGCCCAGTCGCTACAGAAACCGTTCGAATATGACGATCCGGATGCCAGTGCGAACGCCGTGCTCTCCGCCCGGCTGCCCTATCTGTTCGCCTGCTGCCGGTTCGCCCATTTCCTCAAATGCATGGTGCGCGACAAGGTCGGATCGACGCGCGGCGTGGCCGAACTGGAAGGCTGGCTCGCCGACTGGCTGCTGAGCTATGTCGACGGCTCGCCCAATTCCTCGTCGGAGGACTGGAAAGCGGCGCATCCGTTGCAGCAGGCGAACGTCGTGCTCGAGGAAAAGGCGCATGCGCCCGGCGAGTACGAAGCCAAGTTCTTCCTGCGGCCGCACTACCAGATGGAAGGGCTGACGGTGGCATTGCGGCTGGTATCGCGCATGCCGGCACCATGATCGGCACGGCCCGCAAAGCGGCACAGACAAGGGTGGAGAGCTAAAACATGGCGGACGAAGCAACCACCGACATGCTGATGAAATTTCACCGCACCGGCAGCGGCGCGGTGCCGGCGGAATGCCCGCTGGACATTTCATCGAACGACAAGCTGGCGCTCAACAGCGACTTTACGCCCGGCTTCACTTCGGGAAAATATTTTCTCGTGAGCCAGTTCTCGTTCGGCGCCGAAATCCACGACGGTGAAACGGGCGGCGGGAAGAACTCGCAGTCGCACAATGCCGCGGCACTGCAAACCAAATCCTCGCCGTTCGGTCCGCCGGGGCGCGGCGGCATGGGCGCGCCCCAGACCAGCCGCGCCGGCTCGCTCGGGCACCATGGCGGCGAACATTTCGACCCGCCACCCACCGCCGGCGGCGCCGGCGGCCGCGCCGGCGCCGGAACCGCGAACAAAAGCGGGGGATCGTTCGCGCGCTGGCGCAGTGCCACCGACGACAGCTGGAAGAAGGCCGGCACCTATCCAGCCTATATCAACGAGTTTTCCTTCACGCGGCTGCTCGATATGGCCTCCCCCGTGCTATTCGAGTGCTGCGCCCGCAAGGAGAGCTTTCCTTTCGTTACTTTCATCAAACGCAAATCCGCGCTGGCGCGCGGCCAGACCGAACATGAATCGCTGGCCTATCTGCGGATCGATCTGGCCAGCGTGCTGATCACCAGCATTCGCTGGTCCGACGGCGACATCATCGAGGAAAGCTGCCAGATGAAATGCCAGAAAATGTGGATCACCTACTGGCAGCAGAACGTCGATTCGACGCTGATGCCGCTCGCCCCGGTCAAATGGGAATCGCCGGTCATTCCGCCCTCCTCGGGCAGCAGCTAGGGAGCGCCCGCCATGGCCAGTGACGACAGCACCGACATCATGATGATGTTCGTCTACCAGGGCACCGCGGTGCCGGCGGAGGGACAGTCCGATACGTCGCGGGAAGCAAAGGACGGCAATACCCTGATGCGCGGCTTCAAGCCCGGCCATTTCTTCGAAGTGGACAGCGTCGATCTGGGGTTTTCAAAGGCCGATACCAAAACGCAGGGCGGCGCCGACAACAAGGCGATCGACGGCGAGCCGGTGCGCGTCAGCCGGCAGATCGACATGGCCTCGCCACTGCTGATGCAATATTGTTTCAACGCCAATACGCTCGATTCCGCCACCATCGTCAAACGCCGCGCCGCCGGCGGCGACGCCTCGGGCCTGGTCTATCTGCGCTTCGATTTTACCGGCGTGCTGATCACCGGCATCAGCTGGAGCGATTCGCACGTGGTGAAGGAATCCATTACGTTCGTCTATCGCGAGGTGCAGATCGCCTACCGCCCGCAAGGCGCGGACGGCAAACTCGGCGCCAAGGTCGGTGCGCAATGGAAGCTGTTTACCTGAGTGCTCCGGAATTGAGGTGATTTACCGATGCATTTTCTTGCACGCGCCGTGATTGGCATTGTTCTTGTGTCGCTGGTGATTTTGGTCGGCGCGATCGCATTCAGCAGTCCGCACGCGCCGCCCCCCGAGGCCAGCCTTACGGCACCGTTCCGGGCAGTCGATTTCTCCGACCTTCCGCCGGTCACCCGTTACGCGGCCCGCGATGGCGCCCAGCTGGCCTATCGGCGGTACGGCGGCGATCAGGACCGCCTCGTCATCGCGATCCACGGTTCCGCCGGGTCCAGCGTCGGCATGCACGCCGTTGCAAAAGCGCTTGCCGCGGCCGGCGCCACCGTCATCACGCCGGACATCCGCGGCCACGGCCAGTCCGGCCCGCTCGGCGATATCGCCTATGTCGGCCAGCTGGAGGACGACTTGGAAGACCTTCTGAACACGCTCGGGCGATCTCACCGCCCGACTGAAACGACATTGCTGGGCTTCTCGTCCGGCGGCGGTTTCGTGCTGCGCGTCGCCGGCGGCCATCTCGGCGATCGCTTCAGCAGGTTTATCCTGGTGGCACCCTTTCTGCGCTACGACGCGCCGAACGCGCGCGACGCTTCGGGCGGCGGTTGGACCGACGTCGCGATACCCCGCATCGTCGGGCTTTCATTGCTCAATAAAATCGGCATCACCGGCTTCAATTCATTGCCGGTCATTGCATTCGGCCTGCCGGCCGGCAACCCGGCTCATTTGACTCCTGGCTACTCCTATCGCCTGTTGCTGAACTTCGGGCCCGACGACGACTATCTCGGCGACCTGCGTCGCACCACGCGCCCACTGATGGCGCTCGACGGCACCGATGACGAGGTATTTCGCAGCGACCAACTCCGTCCGGCGCTGGCCGCCGCCAAGCCCGACGTCCGCGTCGATATCGTTCCGGGCGTCGGCCACATCGGCCTCACCACCACGCCTGCCGGCACCACGGCAATCGTCAATGCCTGGTCAAGCAAGTTCTGAGCGGCGTACCGCCGCTGTCGTATGCGCCGCGCGGCGGGAATCTTCAGTACCTCCTCGCAAGACGCGGTTTTATACCAACGGCCTTAAATTTTGACCTGTCAAAGGCCAGGGCTCTGCCCTGGACCCCGTCGTGCGAAGCACGCTTTCGCGTGACGGGGCCTGAGGCCCCAGACCCCCATTAGCGCTGCGCGGCTTTTCATCGTCTCCCCGGC
>JAATGE010000008.1 GCA_015654825.1 Rhodospirillales bacterium | reverse complement strand
GAAAATAAACCGTTGGTCCATGAGGCTGCTCGGAATCCAGGGCATCGGGTCCTCCAGACCTCACGAGGCACTGTCACCCATGTGCCCGGTCTAAAGTGTCACCTATGTGCCCGGTCTGTACCGGGCAGAGCCCCTGGCCTTACCTTGCCTCAGCCTTAATCGGCGCTTCGCGAAGCAAGCGTATCATCAAGCCCGCGACAAGCAGCGGTGTTATGACCGAAATCTTGAAGATAAATGGCGGGTTGAACGCCGTGCTGGCCCATACCAGCATGGCCAGCAGCGCTTCGCCGGGGCGGAACGGCCGCAAAAGTCCCTGCTGCAATACTAGCATCGCGGCAATGCCCAGCATGATGGCGTCGTAATTGCCGACATGCGCGGCGGCCAGGATCATGCCGCACAGCAATACGCAAAACTGTTCCGATGGCGGAAGGTTCCGGCGGTAGGCGCGCCATACGCAGATGGCGGCGAATAGCAGCGCTGCGAGCTGGCCGAAATTGGCGAGGCTTTCCGGCACGCCCGCGATGCGCAGGCAGGTGAAGACACTTTGTCCGTGAATGCGGCCCTCATTTTCCCAAACGCCGAATGCCGGGTCGCCGAGGAAAAAGTGCAGCCAGCCGGCCCAAAGCTCCAAGCCGGGCACTACAAGGCTGAAGGCCAGCAGGGCGACGACGGTGGTGCCCGCCGCGACAAAGGCGATCCATGCGCCGGAGGCAGCGAGCGCCACCGGCACCAGAACCGCGAGTTGCGGCTTGAATGCCAGCAGGCCCAGAAGGCATCCGGCGAGGCGGGGCCTGCGGTGCATGTAGTGGATGCCCGCAGTGACCAGGGACGCACTGAAAAAACTGTTCTGGCCGGCGCCGATGGTGAAAGCCGTGGCGGGACACAGGATAACGCCGGCGGGCAGCAGCCACGCTGCCCTGCCCTTCTGCTGCCACAGGCGCAGCGCCGCCATCAGGCCCAAGAAACTGAGTAGCTGGAACGTAACGTAATTCAACCACCAAGGCAGCAGCGCGAACGGGATTGCCAGCAGCAGCGTGTAGGGCGGGTAGATCCAGGGGTGGAAATCAAGCTTGTCGCGCAGCCACGGTGTATGGGTAGCATTCAGCGTTTCGGTGAAGCGGTGACCGTTCAGCAGCAGCGAATAATCGTGCCGGAAATAGGCGTGCGCGGCGGTATCGAAAACCATCCAGTCCTGGCCTGGCGTATTCCAGAACAGCAGGGTGAACAGATACCAGCCTATGGCGCCGGTGACGCCGAACAGCAGCAACGCATTGCGCAGGGCGCGAGCGCTGCGCGGGTCGACCATGGGTTCGCGCGGCGGCCGATCGCCGCCTTCAGGCAGCGCGGGCGGCGAACGAATAGAAGCGGCTGAGCGGCTCCGCCGCCGCGACGCGCCAGGCTGTCATGTCCGCGAACAGGGCGCGCAGCAACGCGTTGTTCAGCGTGTGCCCGGAGCGGTGCGCGACGAAGCGGCCCTGCACGGCGCCGCCGGCGAGGCCGAGGTCGCCGACCGCATCGAGCAGCTTGTGGCGAACGAATTCGTCCGGCTGGCGCAGGCCCTCCGGGTTCAGCACATGCGCGCCGTCGACCACGACGGCGTTTTCCAGGCTGCCACCGCGGGCCAGGCCGGCTTCCTGCATGGCCTCGATGTCGGCGCGCTGGGTAAAGGTGCGCGCGGCAGCTAGCTCGGCGCGAAAGCTGGCATCGGTGAGCTGCATGGTCAGCGCCTGGCGACCGATGGCCGGGGCGGCGAAGTCGATCGACAGCGACAATTCAAGGCCGAACGCGGCCGGACGCAACTCGGCGAACGCCTCGCCGGATTCCACGCGGACCGGACGCAGCACTTCGATCACCTGGCGCGGCGCGGGCTGATCGGCGAGCCCGGCGCAATCGATCAGGAACAGAAAGGGCGCGGCCGAGCCATCCAGCACCGGCACTTCGGGGCCATCGAGTTCGACGAGAACGTTGTCCACGCCGCTGGCGGTGAGCGCCGCGACCAGATGTTCGACGGTGCCGACGCGGGCGTGCGGCCGATCGGGCAACGCAATGGCAGTGCACAGATGGGTTTCGGCAACGAGGTCATAGCGCGCCGGAACGTCCACACCGAGATCGGTGCGACGGAACACGATGCCGGTGCCCGGGGCGGCCGGATGCAGGGCGAGGTTGACCCGCTGGCCGGTATGCAGGCCGACTCCGACGCAGGAAATGGCGGATTTCAGCGTGCGCTGACAGCTGACGACCGCGGCGGGCTTCAGCGATTCGGGCAGTCCATCCATGCGCGCGTTCTTTGCCCCCGGATCCGTTGTTGCTAGCGGTTGCACCGCCGGCGGCCGAATCGCTCTAAAGTATTAATTCAACGCGGAACCTAGGGGGGTGGGGGCGGCGCGGCGAGTCAATCATTATTGCCGATTATTTCGGCGCAAGCGATTGATTTTGCGGGAAATTTTGCGGTGCTTTGTAGTTATGCACAGGTTTGGAAGGCCAGGGCGGCGCCCTGGCCTTGTCTCGCCGTAGCCCGTGCGCGTGGGCCCTAGCTGCTCTGCCGACGCAGAAATGCCGGAATATCCAGCCCGCCGGCTTCCGGCTCTGCCATGGCCGGGCGAACCAGCGCCGTGGGTTGGGGCTCCTGGCCGATCTGCGGCTCGGCGCGCACCGGGTCCTGGCCGGGCTGGGTGCGGCGCAGCGCGCTGGTGACGGTGCGGAAAATGCTGGGGCGGTGCATGCCGGGGGCGGAGGTCGCCGCCGGGGCCGGTGGGGCGGTAAACAGCCCACTGCGCGGGGGCGCGGACGGATTGGGTGCCGCCGTGGGCTCCGCCTGCATCGTGGCCGCTTGCTGTGGAGCGGCCACGAACGGACCGACCAGCGTGTTTTCCAAAGCGACAACGTTCGAGGTGGGTACCGGATAGGCAACGGCAGGTGCCGATTGCGCCGGAACCGGCGGCAGCAGGGGTGCGCCACCAGCGACCGCGACCAGGCGCGGGCGGGGATTGTTCTGCTCCGGCGCCTGTGCCACTTGCGTATCGATGCCGGTGGCCACCACGCTGACGCGGATGCGCCCGGCGAGCCCGTCATCGACCGCGCTGCCGAAGATGATGTTGGCGTCTTCGGCGACTTCCTCGCGAATGCGGTTGGCGGCCTGATCGACCTCGAACAGCGTCATGTCCTCACCGCCGGTGATGTTGATCAGCAGGCCGCGCGCGCCGGCCATGTTGGTCTCTTCCAGCAACGGATTATTGATGGCGGCTTCGGCCGCGCGGATGGCGCGATTTTCGCCTTCCGCCTCGCCGGTGCCCATCATCGCCTTGCCCATTTCCGCCATGACCGTGCGGATATCGGCGAAATCGAGGTTGACCAGTCCGGGCGAGACCATCAGGTCGGTGACGCCGCGCACGCCCATGTAGAGCACTTCGTCGGCGAGCTTGAAGGCTTCCTTCCAGCCGGTTTTTTCGTTGGCGATCCGGAAGAGATTCTGGTTTGGAATGACAATCAACGTGTCGACGAACTGCTGCAGTTCGGCGATGCCGCATTCGGCGGCGCGCGAACGGCGGATGCCTTCGAAATTGAACGGCTTGGTGACCACGCCGACGGTGAGGATGCCGCGTTCGCGGGCCATTTTCGCGAGCACGGGCGCGGCGCCGGTGCCGGTGCCGCCGCCCATGCCGGCGGTGATGAACACCATGTGCACACCATCGAGATGACGGGTCAGTTCCTCGGCGGCTTCTTCCGCGGCGGCGCGGCCGATTTCGGGCTTGGCGCCGGCGCCGAGGCCCTGGGTGAGATGCGGCCCAAGCTGAATGCGGCGATCGGCGCGGCTATGGGTGAGCTGTTGCGCATCCGTGTTCGCCACGACGAAATCCACGCCCTGCAAATTGAGCCGGATCATGTTGTCGACGGCGTTGGTGCCGCCGCCACCGACGCCGAAGACGGTGATGCGGGGGGTGAAATCGGTGTGCATGGTCTTGGGAATGGTGAGGTTCAGGGTCATTGTGGCGGTTCCTGTGCCTGTCGTTTCGGGGTGCGGGCGTGGCGGGCGCTAGACGCGCTCGCGCAAAAACTCGACGATGCGGCTGAGCAGGCCGCGGGGACGCTCGGTTTCGAGTTGCATATCGTGCAGTGTGCGGCCTTCGCCGGCGGCCAAGCTGAGCAGGCCCGTGGCAGTGGCGAAGGCGGGGCCGGACGCGCTTTCGGGCAGGCCGCGAATGCCGGCGGGGCGGCCGAGGCGAACCGGCCGATCCAGGATGCGGCTGGCGAGATCGCGCACGCCGACAAGTTGGCAGGCGCCGCCGGTCAGCACCACGCGCCCGCCGGCCGCGCGGCCGAGGCCGGCGCCATCGAGACGATCACGAACCATTTCAAATGTCTCCTCCAATCGTGGGCGGATAATGCCGATCACCATGCTGCGCGGAATTTTCGCGAATTGATGGTCTTCCTCGCCGATCAGTTGCACGGCGAGGATTTCGCGTTCGTCTTCCTGGCAGGCATGCACGTTGCCGTACAGTGTCTTCAGGCGCTCCGCATTGTCGATCGGCGTCGAGAGGACGCCCGCTATGTCGCGCGTCACGTGCTGGCCGCCGACCGGCACCTGGGCGGTGTGCAGCAACTGGCCTTCAAAGAACACCGCGAGGCTGGTGGTGCCGCCTCCCATGTCGATGATCGTGGCGCCGAGTTCGCGCTCGTCCTCCACGAGGCAGGACAGGCCGGCGGCGAACGGCGCGCAGACGACTTCGGAAATCTCCAGGTCACAGCGGGAGACGGCGCCGCCCAGATTGCGCAGCGCCATGGAGAGCGCATCCACGACGTGGAGCCGTGCGGACAGCACATCGCAATGATGGCCGCGCGGGTCGGCAACGCCCACCGTTTCGTCAACGGAAAAGGTCACCGGCAGCGAATGGATCGTTTCGCGCCCCTTGGTCACGGCACGGGCGCGGCCTTCGCTGATGACGCGGCGCACATCGGCATCGGTCACCTGGCGGCTGCCGACCGGCCACTGCACGTTGAACAGGCGGCTTTCCGGCTGGCCGCAGGACAAATTCACCGTAACGGTGCGCAGCCGGTAATCGGCCATTTCCTCGGCCATGGCAACGGCGGCGCGAATGGCGCGCTCCGCTTCCTCGAGGTCCGTAATGCCGCCGCCGCGCACGCCACGGGCGCGCGTAAGGCCACTGCCGAGGGCGCGCAGCGCACCGTCGGAGTCGGTACGGCCGATCAGGCAGGCGATCTTGGTGCTGCCGATATCGAGCACGCCAAAGGGGCCGGCGCGGAGATTGCGCGCACGCGGCGGCGGATCGGGCGGCATGGCGGGCGGCAAAGCGAGGCCGCCACGGCGGGAAATCTCGTTCATGTCGCCCGCCTGTTCGCCGTGTCGATCGGATGCGCATCCGGCACGATCAGCGCCGAGGGTTTTATGCGCACCGCCAGCCGGTCCGGCAGCCGCAGATCGATGAAGACCAGGGGGCGATCGAGCAGCGTCTGTGTCGCCTGCAGATCGTGCAGACGCTTCAGCGCGGCAGCTTCGTGCCCCTCAGGCAGCATCACGGTGATGCCGTTCTTCAATTGCAGGTTCCAGCGGCGCTCGCCGACCCGCACGGCGGCTGCCACGCGGTCGCGAATATCGGGCGTCGCTTCGAGCAAATCGAGCAGATCGGCGGCGTGGGCCGGTGCGGACGCGCCGACCACGAGCGGCAATGCGCCGAATGCGGCGACATCCTCGTTGGTAACGACCTGGCCGTCACGATCGATCAGCAGGAATTTCCCCTGATTTTGCCAGATGGCGAAGGGCCGACGCTCGACGAGATCGACGAAAATGGTGCCCGGCAGGCGCCGCTCTACGGCCACGTGTTCGACCCAGGAAAGGCTTTCGATACGGTCGCGCGCGCCGCTGACCGAAAAACCGAGGATCGGATCGCCGGTGGCAACGCCGAGCGCTTCGCGCAGCAGCGGCTCCGGCGTATTGGCGCGGCCGTTGATGACGATCTGCTGCACCCGGAGATCGACGTTGCGCGCAAAGGCTTTCTGCAGGCGCGCGGCCCAGCCGCCGGTTTGCGCCGAGTGGACGACGAGCAGGCCGGCCATGACGATGGCAAAACTGACGAGGCTGAGTGCGAGCGGCCGGAACAGGCGGCGCTGGCGACGCAGCAGCAGCTTGAGGCGGCTCGGCCGCGCGATTTCGCGTTTCTTCACACGCGGCATCGGGCTTCCTCCACCATCCAGGCGCAGAGGGAGGGGAATTCGATGCCGCAGAACGCAGCCTGTTCGGGCAGCAGCGACGTCGGTGTCAGCCCCGGCTGCGTATTGACTTCGAGCAGCACGAGGCGGCCGGGCTCGCCCGCGGTATCGTCGTAGCGGAAATCCGCGCGGGTGGCACCGCGGCAGCCGAGCGAAGCGTGCGCGGCCACCGCGTAATCCATGGCCTGGGCAAAGGCTTTTGCGTGAATCACAGCCGGCAGAGTGTGGCGCGAGCCACCGGCCGCGTATTTGCTTTCGTAGTCGTAAAAGGCGTGCGATGCCGCGATGTCGGTGACCGTCAGGGCGCGGCTGCCAAGCACACCGACCGTCAGTTCGCGGCCGGGGATGAACTCCTCGATCAGCGCCTGCGGCCCAAAACGCCATTCGCGCGCGATTTCGTGCCGGCGATTCTCGCCGACGCGCAAAATCTCCACGCCGACGGAGGAACCTTCATTGAGCGGCTTGACGACATAAGGGCGCGGCAACGGATCCGCGTCCGCGAGGATTTCGATATCGATGACGCGACCGCGGGCGATCGGCAGGCCGGCACTGGCGAAAACGGCGCGGCTTGCAGCCTTGTCCATGGCAAGCGCGGATGCACGCATGCCGGAATGAGTGTACGGAATGTCGAGCCAGTCGAGCACGCCCTGGATAACGCCATCCTCGCCGAAGCGGCCATGCAGGGCATTGAACACAACGTCGGGCTTTGGATCGAGGGCGCGGATCAGGGCGCCGAGATCCTGTGTTACTTCGAACGGGTCCACATCGTAGCCGGCGCCCCGCAAGGCAAAAACGACCTGGTGGCCGGTGGACAGACTGACCTCGCGCTCGGCGGAGATGCCACCGAACAGGACGACGACATGCTTCATGCCACTGCCTCCGGCTTTGCCGCCGGCACGCCGACACGCTTGATTTCCCAGGCGAGCGTGACGCCGCTGGCGGCGTGCACGCGGCGGCGTACTTCCTCGCCGAGGCCTTCGAGGTCAGCGGCGCTGGCACCGCCGGTGTTGAGCATGAAATTGCAATGTTTTTGCGAAATCTCGGCGCCGCCGCGGGTGAGGCCGCGGCAGCCGGCGGCGTCGATCAGTTCCCAGGCGCGGGCGCCGGGCGGATTGCGGAAGGTGGAGCCACCGGTACGGGCGCGCGTCGGCTGCGTCGCCTCGCGGCTGGCGCGAATTTCCGCCATGCGCGCGGCGATCATGTCGGGATCGCCGGGGCGGGCACGAAAGCGGGCGCCGACGACCACGCTCTCGGCCGGCAGACCGGACGTGCGATACGAAAAACCGATGTCGGCAACGTGCAGGCGCCGCAGTTCGCCCTGGCGGGTGACAATCTCCGCCCAGTCGAGGGTCGCCGCGACGTCACTGCCATAGGCACCGGCATTCATGGCGATCGCACCGCCAATGGCGCCCGGAATGCCCGACAGGAATTCAAGGCCGGCGAGCCCGGCCTGTGCCGCGTGTTCGGCGACGACGGCATCGAGCGAGGCGGCACCTGCGACAACGCCATCCGGCTCGACCGCAACATCGCCGAAACCACGCGCGAGCCGGATCACGACGCCCGGAATGCCGCCGTCGCGAATGATCAGGTTGGAGGCGGCGCCAATGACGGTGACCGGCACGTTCAAGGGCAGGGCTGCAAGAAAGCCACCGAGGTCGTCGATATCGGCCGGGCGGAACAGCACCTCGGCGGGGCCGCCGACGCGGAACCAGCTGTTGGCGGCAAGCGGTGCCTCCGCCTGGATGCGGCCACGCACCGGCGGCAACGTTTCGATCAGGTGGGCGACGGCGTGTGCGGCCATCATGCGCCACCTCCGACGCGCCGACGCGCGCCTTGCAATTCGGCCAGTTGCGCCGGCAGCGCCTGGGCCCAGTTGGTGATGGTGCCTGCGCCGAGGCAGACAACGAAATCACCGGGGCGCGCGATAGCATGCACCATTTCGGCCAGATGTTCCGGGCCCGGCAACGCCACCACACTGCGATGCCCGCTGGCCCGCAACCCATCCACCAAAGCATCCCGGTCCACACCCGGAATGGGTGCTTCGCCGGCGGCGTAGACATCGGCAACGATCACGGTGCCTGCATCGTTCATGCACGTACAAAATTCGGTGAACAGCGATGCGAGCCTTGTGTAGCGGTGCGGCTGCACGACGGCGACGACGTCGCGGGCGCCGGCCTGGCGCGCGGCCTTCAGCACGGCGGCGATTTCGACCGGGTGGTGCCCGTAATCGTCGATCACGGTGATGCCGCCGGCATCGCCGGTGCGGGTAAAGCGGCGCTTGACACCGCGGAAATTCAGGAATGCGGTGCGCAGCGTCTGATCGTCGATCTCCATCTCAACGCCGACCGCAACCGCCGCCAGGGCATTCTGAACGTTATGCTGTCCGAGCATCGGCAGACGGTACGGGCCCATCCGGCGGCTGCGGTGGCGGAAACGGTCCGTTACCTCCACTTCGAAGGTGGCGCCCAGCGTGTTGGCGACCAGGCGATCGGCCCGCACATCGGCCTGCGGTGAAAAACCATAGGTCACGATGCGGCGATCCACACGCGGGATCATCGCCTGCACCGCCGGATGATCGATGCAGAGCACGGCAAATCCGTAGAACGGAATGTTGCCGACGAACTGGTCGTAACCGGCAACCATCGCTTCGGGGGTGCCCCAATGATCCAGATGTTCCGTATCCATGTTGGTGACCACCGCGATGGTGGCGGGCAGGCGCAAGAAACTGCCGTCGCTTTCGTCCGCCTCCACTACCATCCAGTCGCCGGCGCCCATGCGGGTGTTGCTGCCGTAGGCTTCAATGATGCCGCCGTTGATGACGGTGGGGTCGAGCTTGGCGGCTTCCAGCACCGCGGCGACGAGGCTCGTCGTCGTGGTTTTTCCGTGCGTTCCGGCAACGGCGATGGACCAGCGCAGGCGCATCAGTTCGGCCAGCATTTCGGCGCGGCGCACAACCGGAACCAGATGCTGGCGGGCGGCAACGACTTCCGGATTGTCGGGTCGTACCGCCGTGGATGTGACGACCACCTGGGCATTGCCGAGGTTGCTGGCATCATGCCCGATGGCGACGCGAATGCCCTGGCCGCGCAGGCGGCGGACATTGGCGTTTTCAGCAATGTCGCTGCCCTGCACTTCGTAGCCGAGCGTGTGCAGCACTTCGGCGATGCCGGACATGCCGATGCCGCCGATGCCAACGAAATGAATCGTCCCGATGCTGAGCGGCAGCGCCCTCATGCGCGGGCCTCCGCCAGGGCCACGAGTCGCTCGACGAGGTCGGCCAGCGACGCGGCCGCGGCAGGGCGGCCGATCGCGGCCATTTCGCGCGCGGCCGTTGCCAGAAGATCGGGGTGCGCAAACAGATCCTGCAGCAGCGCGGCCAGCGCGGCAGGCGTGAAATCCGGTTGCGCAATCACCCGCGCACCGCCCGCGCGTGCCAGTGCGCCGGCGTTCGCGGTCTGGTGATCGTCGATCGCGGATGGCAGCGGTACCAGGATGGCGGGACGCCCGGCAGTTGCCAGTTCGGCGCAGGTGGAGGCGCCCGCGCGCGCAATCACGAGGTGGGCATTGTGCAGTTTTTCGGCAACGTCGTTGAAGAACGGCGCCAGGTCGGCGGGGATGCCGGCTTGCGCGTAGATGTCGCGTACTCGCGGCAAATCCTCCGCCCGGCATTGCTGGGTGACGCTGATGCGCTCGCGCATCGCCGTGGGGAGCGCCGCCAATGCTTCGGGGACCACGTCGCTGAACACGCGCGCGCCGAGCGAGCCGCCCAGTACCAGCAAGCGGATGCTCTGTTCGGGCGCCGTGTAGCCGCTGCCTGCGAGGGCCGCGATTGCGGGCCGCACCGGATTGCCGGTGATTTCAGTGAAAATATCGTTCGGCACGCGGCTAGTGCCGGCGACACCCAGGGCCAGAATATCGGCAAGCCGACCGAGAAACCGGTTGGCGCGGCCCAATACCGCATTCTGCTCCTGCAGAACGATCAGCGGACGGCGGCGCAGCGTGCGCGCTGCAAGGACCGGCGCCACGCAAGGGTAACCACCGAAACCGACAATCGCGGCAGGACCGATATTTTTCAGAATACGGCGCGCCTGCATCGTGCCTGCGGCGAGGCTGAGGACCGCACGCGCCGCACGCACCGCGCCGCGGCCGGCGATGCCGGCGCCGCGCAGAACAAATTGCTCGCGGCCCGCAAATACCGCGCTTTGCAGTGCGGCGGAACGCGCATCGGTCATCAGCACAACGCGGTGGCCGCGCGCGAAAAGTTCGGCCGCCAGCGCCTCGGCGGGAAAAAAATGACCGCCGGTGCCGCCGGCGGCAATCACGACGGGTTTCACGGCCGGGCCCCTCATGCAGGATCTCCATGCGTGCGGCGGCGGGTCAACGCCAGCAGCATGCCCATGCCCAGCGCCACCGAAATGGCCGAACTGCCGCCGTACGAAATGAATGGCAGCGTCATGCCCTTGGTGGGGATTAAATGCAGTGTGGAGGCCATGTTGACGAATGCCTGGAGGCCAAAGCCGGTGAGCAATCCCGCGGCTGCGAGGATGGTGAATTCGTCATTCTCCTGCACCAGCCGCAGCAGGCCACGCAGCACGATAAAGCCGAATACGCCGAGGATCAGCAGGCAGACGACCAGTCCGAATTCTTCCCCGGCTACGGCATAGACAAAATCGGCATGCGCGTCGGGCAGCAGGTCCTTCACCCGTCCTTCGCCCGGCCCCCGCCCGACCAGGCCGCCGTTGCCAAAGGCCTGCAGTGCCATATCGACCTGGTAGTGATCGCCCTGCTCCGGATGGATGAAGCGCATGACGCGGCTGCGCACGTGCGGAAAAATCAGGTAGGCCGCGGTAGCAGCGCCCGCCATGCCGGCGGCGCCAAGCCCTACCAGCCCCACATTCATGCCCTGCACGAACAGCTGGGCGAAGAACACGGCCGTAATGACCGTCAACATGCCGATATCGGGTTGCGACTTCAGCAGCAGCAGGATCAGTGCGAACACCACGAACGCAGCCGCCGTGCCGGGAAATATGGAGTTGCGCTTGGCGTCGGTCAGCAGCCACGCGGTCACCACCGCAAAACACGGTTTCAGGAACTCGCTCGGCTGTATCTGCATGCCCGGCAAATGGATCCAGCGCCGGGCGCCCTTGATTTCGATGCCGTGTACAAGGGTCAGCGCGGTCAGGCCGAGTGCGATCAGGCAGCCGACGAGTGCGAGGCGGCGCACGCTGCGCGGTGACAGCAGCGATACACCGACCACGACGCCGCCGGAGAGTGCGAGGAAAACCACCTGCTTGAGGATAAAAATGTCGCGCGACTGGTGAATGCGCTCGGCGACCGCGGGGCTCGCGGCCAGCACCAGTACATAGCCGAAAAAAATCAGTGTCACGATGGAGAACAGCGTCAGCCGGTCGACCGTCCACCACCAGCGGCCGATAATGGACGTGTCAGCGCGCGAAAATGTGGCCATTACGCCACCACCATTTTCTGATCGGCGAGCAGCGCAACCAGATCGCGGAAGCGCGTGCCGCGGGCCTCGAAGCCGGAGAACTGATCGAAGCTGGCGCAGGCCGGGGACAGCAGAACCACATCGACGCCGGTGGCCCGCGCCTCAATCAACGCGGCAGGAACGGCACGGTCCATCGTTTCGGCCACGGTGTGTGCGACACCATGGTGCGCCAGCACCCCGGCGAAATCGGCGGCATCGCGCCCGATCAGAAACGCATGCACGATGCGTGGGAAAAAACCCTCGAGCGGCGCGATGCCGCCGGCCTTGGCGATGCCGCCGGCGATCCAGATCAGCCGGTCATAGCAGGCGAGCGCGCGGGAAGCGGCGTCAGCGTTGGTCGCCTTGCTATCGTTAATGAAACGGACACCATCGATGGTGCCAACCAGTTCCTGCCGATGCGCGAGGCCGGGAAAGCCGATGATGCCGCGTGCGATCGCGGCGCGGGACACGCCGAGTGCAACGGCGAGTGCAGCGGCCGCCGCCGCATTTTGCGCATTGTGCGGACCGGGCAGCGCGTGCGCACCGCGCATGTCGACAATGACCCCATCGCGATCGCGCAGCATCGTGCCGTCGCACCAATAATCCGCCGGCAGCGTGCCGGAAACGCTGACCGAGCGCGATATCCTCGCATGCATCGCCCGGCCGGCTTCGTCGTCGATGCCGATCACGGCGACATCGGCGCCGGCCTGGCGCGCGAAAATCTGCTGCTTGGCAGCTTCATAGCCGGCCATGTCGCCATGACGGTCCAGATGATCCGGCGAAAGGTTCAGCATCGCCGCCGCATCGAACCGGATGGTGGCGAGTCGCTCCAACATGTAGCTGGACATTTCCAGCACGTACACGCCGTCGTCGGGCAGCAATTGCAGGCTGAGCGCGGCGGGGCCGAGATTGGCGCCGGCTTCGTTCGGCACCGCGGCTGCGCCAAGGATGTGGGCCAGCAGCGCGGTCGTGGTGGATTTGCCGTTGGTGCCGGTGATGCCGACAAAACGCGCGCGGCTGCCGGCGCCGCGCACCGCCTGATACAGCAATTCGGCGTCGGTGAGGATCGGGCGGCCGGCGGCAAGTGCGGCCGCCGCAATACGGTGTGGCACCGGCAGACGATGCGGAATGCCGGGCGAGAGGATCAGCGCATCGAGATCGCCGATATCCTGTGTCGGGTCGGCAATCAAAAAGCCTTCGTCCTCGGCCTGGTCGCGCGCGTACCCCGCATCATCCCAGCCGCTGACGATGGCACCCATGGCGCTGAGCGCGCGCAACGATGCCGTGCCGGCGCGGCCGAGGCCCAGTACGGCGTAGCGCCTTCCGGCGAACAGATTGGCGGGAAACCGGCTCATCGGATTTTCAGCGTGGCAAGGCCGCACAGGGCCAAAATCATGGAAATGATCCAGAAGCGGATCACGATCGTGGGCTCCGCCCAGCCTTTCTTTTCGAAATGATGATGCAGCGGGGCCATCAGGAACACGCGACGGCCGGTGCGCTTGTACCAGAACACCTGCACGATCACGCTGACGGTTTCTACGACGAACAGGCCGCCGGTAATCATCAGCACGATTTCGTGTTTGACGGCGACCGCGACGGCGCCGAGCGCGCCACCCAGCGCGAGGCTGCCGGTATCGCCCATGAACACGGCCGCGGGCGGCGCATTGAACCACAGAAAGCCCATGCCGGCACCGATCAGCGCGGCGCAGAATACCGCCAGTTCGCCGACGCCGGGAACATGGTTCAGTTGCAGATAGTCAGCGAAGACGCGGTTGCCGACCAGGTAGGCGATCAGCGCGAACACGCTGGCTACGATGATCGTTGGTACAGTGGCCAGGCCATCGAGCCCGTCGGTCAGGTTCACCGCGTTCGAGCTGCCGAGCATGACGAACATGCCGAATAGCGGGAATAGAAATCCAAGCTGGATCAGCACGCCCTTGAAGACGGGAACTGCGAGTTCGCTGCCGAGCGGACCCTTGGTCAGATACATGATCCAGGTCGCGGAAATCAGGCCGATCACGAGTTGCACCACGAGCTTGCCGCGGGCCGAGACGCCCTTCGTGTTGCGGCGCGACAGTTTCAGATAATCATCGACAAAACCAACGGCGCCGTAGCCCAACGTGCAGAACAGCACGGCCCAGACATAACCGTTCAGCAGATCGGTCCATAGCAGCGTGGAAATCGTGCAGGCGGCGAGGATCAGCACGCCGCCCATCGTCGGTGTGCCTTTCTTTTCGATCAGGTGACGTTCCGGCCCGTCCTCGCGGATCGGCTGGCCGCCGCGCTGCACCGATTTCAGCCAGCGGATTACGCGCGGGCCGAGCCAGAAGCTGATCACCAGAGACGTGAGGCACGCGGCGCCGGAGCGGAACGTCAAATAGCGGATCAGGTTGAAAAGCGCGAATTTTTCCGGGTGCGCGTGGGTCAGCAGGTACAGCATCAGGCACCCGCCCTTGCGAACGAATGAGCGTTCTCCAGCGCATCGACGACGATGCGCATGCGGCTGCCAAAACTGCCTTTTACCAGCACGACGTCACCGGGGCGCAGCGCTTCGCGCACCAGCGGGGCCAGCGCGGCGCTATCGGCAGTGTGGATGCCGCGTTTTTCGGGGGGGATCGCATCAAACAAGAACTTCGTCCAGGGACCACACGCGTACAGCAGGTCCGCCGATTCGCTGACCGCTTCCGCGAGGCCCGCATGTTCAGATTGGCTGTGGCCGCCGAGTTCCAGCATGTCGCCGAGCACCGCCAGGCGGCGGCGCGCGGGCTGCACCTTCAGCACCGCGAGCGCCGCGCGCACCGAGGCGCCCGACGCGTTGTAGCTTTCATCGAGCAGGGCGGCCTCGCCGTCGAGCAGCGGGCGGCGCGCACCGCGGCCCGACACCGGTGAGAACGACGCCAGCGCGGCGGCGCATGTCGGCAGATCGGCGCCGAGGGCCGCCGCGGCGGTCAATGCGGCCAGCGCATTGAACACCATGTGGCGGCCAGGCGCGTTGATCCGGAATTTTGTTTCGATGCCCGCAATCAGCGCCTGCACGTCGCTGCCGTCTGCGTCCTCGCTCAGGGCCAGGATGTTTTCGGGACCGAACGGCGAAATGTGTGTGCCGGTCGGCAAGTGGCCGGCGAGGCGTGCAAAGCGTGGGTTGGCCGACGGCAGCACTGCGGTGCCGCCTTGCAAAAGCCCCTGCATGATGGCGGCCTTTTCGTCGGCGATCGCATCGAGGCTGCCGAGATGGCCGATATGCGCCGCCTCCACGGCGGTGATCACCGCCACGTCGGGCGCCGCGAGCTTGGCCAGCGGCGCGACTTCGCCCGGATTGTTCATGCCGATTTCGATGACCGCGTAGGCAGCGTCGGCTGGCATGCGCGCGAGCGTCAGCGGCACGCCCCAATGGTTGTTGTAGCTGGCGTGCGCCGCATGGGTGGGGCCGCAGGCCGCGAGCATGGTGCGCAGCATTTCTTTCGTCGTCGTCTTGCCGACGCTGCCGGTGACGGCAACCACCGCGCCCTCGAAACGTTCGCGCGCGTGCGCGCCGAGCGACGTGAGGGCGGCCAGTGTATCACGCACCACCAGCAGCGGCGCGTCGTCCGGCGCGCCCTCCTGGCGATGCACCAGCGCGCCGGCGGCGCCGCGGCGCAGCGCTTCGGCAACATGCGCGTGGCCGTCGCCGGTATTCGTGTGCAGCGCCACGAACAGGTCGCCGGGCTCGATGGTGCGCGTATCGATCGACACGCCCGTGGCGTGGAACGGGCGCGTCATCGCGCCGCCGGTGGCGTGGGCCAATTCGTCCGCGGTGAACAGCGCGCTCATGCGTGGCCGACCAGGGCGCGAATGACGGTGGCATCGTCGAACGGCAGCACATCGCGGCCGATGATCTGGCCCTGTTCATGGCCCTTGCCGGCGACCACGAGCACGTCGCCGGGCCCGAGTTCGTTCAGCGCGGCCGCGATAGCCTGCGCGCGGTCGCCGATTTCGCGGCCGCCCGCGCAACCCTGCATGATCTGCGCGCGGATCGACGCGGCGGCCTCGGTACGCGGATTGTCGTCCGTAACAATCGCCAGATCGGCGAGGCGCGCCGCCACGGCACCCATCAGCGGACGCTTGCCGGCATCGCGGTCGCCACCGGCACCGAACACGCAGACCAGGCGATGTTGCGTGTGCGGACGCAACGCCAGCAGCAACCGTTCGAGCGCGTCGGGCGTGTGAGCGTAATCCACGTAGGCGCCGGCGCCGTTCGGCAGGCGTGCCGCGAATTCCATGCGGCCGCGCACACCGCGCAGATGCGGCGCCAGGTCCCACGCGGCGCAAAGGCCGGTGGCCTCGGCCAATGCCACGGCCAGCAGAACGTTGTCGGCCTGGAACCTTCCCGGCAACGCCAGCTCGATACGGTGTTCGCTTCCGCCGGTCGCAACGGCGATCACCTGGCCGTGCGGCAGCGGCGTCGTGCTCAGCAATCTTGCCCAATTGCCCGCTTCGCCGACGCTGCGCAGATCGAGCCGGCGCGTGGTCGCGACCGCACGCAGCGCATCGAATGTGGCCGCGTCCATGTCCGCATTCACCACCGCGTGCGCGTGGGCCGGCAGCAATTCGGCAAACAGGCGCAGCTTGGCGGCGCGGTACGCGGCAAACGTGCCGTGATAATCCAGGTGGTCGCGCGTGATGTTGGAGAAACCCGCGGCGGCCAGGCGCACGCCGTCCAGCCTGAATTGATCGAGGCCGTGGCTGGAAGCTTCGAGGGCCGCATGGCGCACGCCCGCGCGCGCCAATTGCGCCAGCGTTTCGGCCAGCGCCACCGGGTCCGGCGTGGTAAGCCCGGTGCCGCCGTCGTGGCCGGGCGCGATAACGCCGAGCGTGCCGAGGCTGGCGGCCTTGCGGCCTGCCAGGGCGAATAGCTGGCGAATGAAATCGACCGTGCTGGTCTTGCCGTTCGTTCCGGTGACAGCAATAATCGAGTCGGGTTGCGGACCTGCATGCGAAGCCGCCAGCAAGGCAAGCGCCCGGCGCGGTTCGGCGTGTTCGATCAGTGGCCGCGGCGGCACACCGGGCGGCCAGGCGGTACCGAACGGCGCCAGCACCGCCGCGGCACCGGATGCCACCGCATCGGCAATGAATTTCCGGCCGTCGGCATGGCTGCCTGGAAGCGCCGCGAACAGGAAGCCGGGCGCGACCTTCCGGCTATCCGCCGTCAACCCGGTAATCGGAACCGGGGACGCGGCGTATCCAAAAATGCCGGCGTTCGCGAGCATGTCAGCGAGTAACATGCAGCGTCGTCGGCGGATGGTAGGCCGCCTCGTGGCGCAGGGCCAGCAGGTCGCGCTTTTGCGGTATCGCCGGTACCGAAACGGTATCCACGGCGGGCGCGGCCGGCGGCTCCAGCGGCGAGCCGGTGCCGGTGGGTTCGCCGCTGCCGTGCGCCGGCTGCATCGGTATTGCGAGGCTGGCCTGGGTTTCCGCCTCGCCCTGGATTTGCGGAAACAGGCCGAGCATCGGCGCGATGCGTGCGATCACGCGGCCCGCGCCGGGCGCGCTGACCGCGCCGGCCGTCGCGTAACCGCCGGTTTCCTTGTTGCCGACCGGTTCGTCGAGCATGAAATAGACCGCGTAGCGCGGTGCGTTCATCGGGAACACGCTCATGAAGGCGCTGACGTTGGCGTGCTTCTTGTAGCCGTGCGCACCGACCTTCTCGGCAGTGCCGGTCTTGCCGCCAACGAAATAACCCTCGATGTCGGCGGGCTTGCCATAGCCGTCGGTGACCACCAGGCGCATCATCTTACGAACGGTGTCCGATGTGGAGGGGTTCATGATCCGCCTGCCCTGCGGCGGCGCGTCGGTTTGATCGCGTGCCAAAATGGTCGGTGTCAGCACGATGCCGCCATTGGCCAGGGCCGCAGTGCCGCGCACGACGTGCAGCGGCGATACAGCGATGCCGTGGCCGAAACCCACGGTCATCGTCGCGGCTTCCTTCCAGTTGCTGGCGGGCGGCGCCAGCGGGCGGCCCGCTTCCGGCAATTCGATGCCGACCTTGGTGAACATGCCCATGGCGCCGAGCCACAGCCGCTGGCGCTGCGCGCCGACGCCGAGCGCGACATGTGCGGCGCCCAGGTTGGACGAATAGGCCAGCACCTCCGGCAAATACAGCATCCGGTGCTTGCCCTTGTAGTCGGTAATCGTGAAGCGGCCGATGCGGATATTGTGTGCGGCGTCGAACTGATCCCAGATGTGGGCGGTACCGAAATCCAACGCCAGCGCCGCGGTCTGCAACTTGAAGGTGCTGCCCGGCTCGAACATACCGGTAACGGCACGATTGAACCGGTCGTCCGGCGGTGTCTCGCCGAACAGGTTGGCGTCATAGTCCGGCAGGCTGACCATGGCAATCACTTCGCCGGTCCGCACATCCATGACAATGCCGCAGGCGCCGATGGCCTGGAATTCCTCTTTGGATTTTTCCAGTTCGTCGCGCATTACCGCCTGCACACGCACATCGATGGAGAGGCGCAACGGCTCTCCGCTGTTCTGCAGCCGCTGATCGAACGCGCGCTCCACGCCGGCGACGCCGTGGCTGTCCACATCGACGCCGCCCAGCACCTGGGCGGCCACGCGGCCGAGCGGATAGCGGCGCTTCTCGCCGGACTGGAAATACACGCCGGGAATGCCCAGGCCGTTGATCGCGATCTCCTCGGCGGGGGTAATCTGGCGCTCGAGATAAACAAATTCCTTGGCTGCGGCGAGGCGGGCCGCCGCCTGCTTTTCATCCAGCCTGGGCAGCACCTGCTTCAGCTTGCGCGCCACATCCGCGGGATCGATCATTTCCTTCGGGTTGGCGAACAAGGCAGCGGTGGGCAGCGAAATCGCCAGTATCTGGCCGTTGCGATCGAGGATCGTCGCGCGCACCTTCTTGACGTCAGCGATCGTCGGCGGCGCATCGGGCGCCTCCGCCACGGGTTCGGGCGGGATGACGGAGCGCGACGCCGCCGGCGAGGTCGCCATCGGGAACAGGATGGTGGCGAACGTGAGTTTCGCGGCTACCGCGCCGAACAGCAGCGAAAATCCGCCGGCGGCGAACACCAGGCGCTGGCGCGTGCGCTCCAGCGCGGCACGGCGCACCAGGTCGGGGGCCGTGATGCGCACCGTTTCCATGCGCGGCATGGCGCCGCTGTCGGGCGAGCCGCGCAGACGGGCGGCCTCCGTGCGGCGGCGCACGGAGGGCGGCGGGGCGTCGGGGGGCGGGGGTTCGGTCATAAGATAAGGCAAAGAGGTAGGCCAGGGCTCTGCCCTGGACCCGCTGGGGCCTTAGGCCCCAGACCCCGTTCAATTGGGGGGAACGACGAAGCCAATAAACCGACGTGACACACTGGCTTCGCCGGGGAGACGATGAAAAGCCGCGCAGCGCTATTGGGGGTCTGGGGCCTCAGGCCCCAGCGGGGTCCAGGGGCAGAGCCCCTGGCCTTCCTTGACCCCTGCGCCGTCATTGCGGCCCCAGCGGCACGGGCGGCGGCAGTGTCGGACGCCCATACGCCGCGCCGAGCGCGCTCGGTACCGCGGTAATAACCGCGGGGCGTGCCTGCAGGTGGCCGGGCCGCGCCATGGCGGACATCACGCGCGCGCCTAGCGGCTGCGGACTGGCGAGCGGCAGCGGACCACTTGGCGCCATGGGACCGACATGCAGCGGCGGCTCGCGCTCCGCGACCGTCACGGGATGCGGCGGTTTTTTCGGGCTGTTGCGGGCCACCAGTTTCGCGGTGGCGTGCGAGGGCGCGGGTTTCGCGGCCTGCTTCACCACGGCGACCGGCGGTGGCGGTGGCGGGGGCACCGCGGCCACGGTCTCCGGCGCGGCGGGGGCCGCGGCTTCCGGCGCCGATGCGTCGTCGTCCGTGGTGCCGCCGGGTGGCGTTACCACGGGCGCCGGCAAATGGTTTGCCAGGTCCGCGAGTTGCACGAACTGTCCGGGCGCCATTGGTTTCAGCGCGAGGTATTTGTCCGCCATGTCCTGCAGGCGGGTGGGGTCGTTCAGCAGCGCCCAATCGGCGCGCAGCAGCCCGGCGCGCTGCCGTGCCGCCTCCGTTTCATGCATGACGCGGGCAATTTTCCGGTCGAGCAGCTCGGCGCGGTGCTTTTCGGCATAAAGATACATGCCCGAACCAAACGCGGCGAGCAGGCAGAGGCACGTGAAGGGGCGGATCATGCCAACACCTCCTGATCATGAGATGGCAATGGGGAGCGCTGCAGCGCGCGCAGGCGGGCACTGCGGGCGCGCGGATTACGGGCCAGTTCGGAGGCCCCCGGGCGCAGCGCCTTGGCGAACAGCAATTCGAAGCGCGCCGCCTCACGCGGCGACAGGCCACGCGGATCGTGCCGCGAGGGGGACGGGGCGCGGCCCGCTTCGTGCGCGAAGAAACGCTTCACGATGCGGTCTTCGAGCGAGTGGAACGATACCACGACCAAACGTCCGCCCGGTGCCAGCAGCGCGCTGGCGGCCGCGAGCGCGCGGGTGATTTCGCCGAGCTCATCGTTCACGCGGATGCGCAGCGCCTGGAAACTGCGCGTCGCGGGATCGATGCCGTCGCGCGATTTCGGCACCACGCCGCGGATGATGGCGGCAAGCTGGGCGGTGGTTTCGATCGGCGCCTGCGCGCGGGTGGCGACGATCGCGCGCGCGATCCGGCGGGAATGCCGTTCCTCACCGAGTTCGTAGAGCGTATCGGCCAGTTCGGCCTCGGGCAGGTGCATGACCAGGTCCGCGGCGGTGGGGCCCGCACCGCCCATGCGCATGTCGAGCGGACCGTCGGCGCGGAACGAAAAGCCGCGCGCCGGTTCGTCGATCTGGAAGCTGGAGACGCCGAGATCGAGCACCACGCCGTCGAGCGCGGCAATGCCGTGCGCCGCCAGCAATTGCAGCATGTCGCCGAAATTGCCCTCGATCAGATGCAGGCAGCCGGGATAGCGCGCGGCCAGCGCGGCGCCGCGGGCGACCGAGGCGGGATCGCGGTCGATCGCCCAGACGGTGCAGCGCGCGGCGTCCAGGATCGCCTGGCTGTAGCCACCGCCGCCGAACGTTCCGTCCAGGTAAATACCGCCGGCGCGCGGCGCCAGCGCGCCGAGCATTTCCGTCAGCATCACAGGAATGTGCCCGGAGTGGCTCATGGCGCCACGACCCCGGGGGAGACAATCCTGTTCGAAACAACTCCCGGCAGCGTCAGGCCGCGGGCCAGCGCACGCGCGCGGGCTTCGGCGCGGCGCGCTTCGGCGGCGGCGGGCTCCCAAATTCCAAAACTCTTGCCCTGCCCCATGAACACTACCGCATCCGAAATGCCGGCGTGCCGCGCCAGCCATTCGGGCAGGACAATGCGGCCTTCCCGATCCGATTCGACAGGGTACGCATCGGCAAACAGCGCCGCGGAAAGGTCTTCGTGATCGGCGCTGAAAAGCGGCATGGCTTGCAGCGGCTCGCCGAGGGATTCGAAAACCGGCACGGGCCAGCCTTCAACACAGGCAAGCATATGCGACGGACGCAGAATGATGCTGACCGGGCCCTCGCTGGCGCCGCAGCGGAGCACGGTGCGGAACGGCGCGGGGATCGAAACCCTGCCCCTCGCATCCAGCTTGCTCTGGTGGGTGCCCATGAACTGACCCATCCGCCCGTGTCCCAACCCCTTTTCTGCGTGCCGGCACCGTCTCCCGGCCGGTTGCGCTGCCGCATGGGGGTAACCATACGCTGGCTGGGATGACATGGGATAGCATGGGCACGTATGGGCGTCAAAAGGTTTCGCATGGGATGACGTCGGATGTTGCGAGCAAAACTGTGCGTTTTCAGTGGCTTGGCTGAAGGGGGCGATGCGGGCGGCAAATCGATGTGATGGCGGTGGATTTCACCCGCGTAACCCTGTGGATAAGTCGGTGGGTGAAATCGCCGGCCGAGGCTTGAGGAAAAATCCAGACGGCCTGTAAGCCGGGTTCGGTCCTTGCCTTGCGGCAAGGGGCAGCCATTCCTCTGGGACGCGCGTTACCGCGCGCCTCGCGCGACCAACCCGGACGACAAGGCGGGAATGCCCCTGGTCGCGGCGTTTTCACGCCCGGCCCGCCGTCCCTACGCGGTCTTGCTCCCGGTGGGGTTTACCCTGCCG